>JAJRXE010000244.1 GCA_024276455.1 Calditrichota bacterium | reverse complement strand
TTCCCCCGGCAACCACCACCTCGGAGTCGCCCAACATGACACTCTGGGCGGCCAGCATCACCGCTTTTAAACCGGAGCCGCATACTTTATTGATGGTCATGCACCCCACGGAAGTAGGTAACCCTGCAAAAATGGCTGCCTGACGGGCCGGTGCCTGCCCCACTCCGGCCGTCAGAACGTTTCCCATAATGACTTCGTCCACCTGTCCGGGCTGCAAGCCCGCCCGCTTTACCGCTTCTTTAATCACAATGCTTCCCAATTTCGGAGCCGGGACAGATGCCAAGGCTCCGTTAAACGAACCAATGGGGGTTCTGGTAGCAGAAACAATCACTGCCTCACGAATAACGCTCATTTTTCATCTCCCTTTTTACCGTTTTTATGCAAATCGTACGCATCAATAATGTCCCGAACCAGGCGGTGGCGAACGACATCGGACTTGTCCAGATACACGAAACCGATTCCCTCAATTCCCTTCAAAATGTCACAAATCTCGACCAAACCGGAATGGTCGGAGCTGGGCAAGTCAATCTGGGTAATGTCGCCGTTAATTATTGCCACCGAATTGACTCCCAGACGCGTCAAGCACATTTTCATCTGCATCTGGGTGGCGTTTTGGGCCTCATCCAATATCACAAAGGCATTATTTAATGTCCGCCCCCGCATGTAAGCCAGCGGAATCACCTCGATGGTACCCTGTTCAATATATTTCTTCAACAACTCCTTGGGCAACATGTCTTCCAGGGCATCGTAAAGGGGGCGCAAGAACGGATCGATTTTCTCCTTGTAATCGCCCGGTAAGAATCCCAGGCTTTCGCCGGCCTCCACAGCGGGACGGGCCAGCACAATTTTGTTAACCTCTTTATTTTTCAGGGCAGCCACAGCCAGGGCTACCGCCAAATAGGTTTTTCCGGTTCCCGCCGGCCCGATGACGATGACAATATCGTTCTTTTCTACCGCTTCCACAATCCTTTTTTGTCCCGGCGTTCGCGGTTTCACAAAGCCCCGGCGCGTAAACAGAATCACTTCATCCAGTTCACTGGCAGCCTGAGTAACCTTCGAAACCGCCGGGGATTGATTTTCCTGAGAATGTGCTTTAATAATATGAACAATGGTTTCGACATCGCGACGATCGAGGCGTTTATTCCGATTGGCCACAAAGACCAATTCGCTAAGCACATTTTCAACCGCCTCTACGTCCTTTTGGGCACCAATTAATTTTACTTTATTTCCTCGGGCAATGATTTGTACGGGGAAATTCTTTTCGATTATTTTAAGGTGTTCATCGGAAATCCCAAATAAAATCAGGGGATCAACTTTATTAATCAAAATCTCCTTTTCTTCAAGTTTAATATCGGTCACTTGCGACGTACACATCTCCTTTTTATTGGTGAATAAATAATTTTAACTATTTACTCCAAAATTAAGAAATCGTTTCCGCAGATCAAACTGATTTTTCCGGAAGGAGAATACGGTTCCTTAAAAAGAAAGATCATGCGGAAAAAAAAGGTAAACGAAAAAAGGCTCCCGCATTTTTTGACGAGAGCCTTTTTGTAAAGTAGGTGACATTTCAAGAAGACTACGATCAATCTCTTGGAATGGTTAACACCATGAACGGGTAAATCATGTTCGGATCGTCGATGACATCCTTGTTGGCTTCGTAAATCTTCTGCCACTTGAAAGGATCGCCGTACACATTGGCATACCCGGCAATCTTGTACAGGAACTCACCTTTTTCCACCCAGTGTTCATTGGGACCAGCCACCTTGGGAATCCGGAACACCTGATTCGGATAGATCAAATCCGGATTCTTGATTTGGTCGCGGTTGTAGGTGTAGATGCGAATCCAGGCATAGGGATTGCCGTAGATTTCCGGCATTTTAGCAATCTTCCAGAGATAGTCGCCGGGCTGTACTTCGTAACGACCTGCCGCTGCCGGGGTGGCTTTGTCTTTGGCCTGCTGAATCAAGGCTTCAATCTGGGCAATAATTCCTTTGGATTCGCTCGTCAAGCTCCGTTTGTCCTTTTTGAACTCCGCCAAACGTTCTTCAAACTTGGTGATCTCATCTTTCCGAGTGTAAATTTCTTCAGGTGAGAGGGCAACAAAACCGGATACTTCATTTTGCAACGCTTTCAAATCGCTAACATACTGCTGGTAACCGGCTTTATCGGTTCCCAATAAGGCGTAGATTTCATTCCAGGTTTGTTCAATTTGCTGATCCAGAGAAGCCAATTCCTCTTTCAATTTGGCAATCTTGGCCTCTTCTTCGGCAATCTTGGCTTTGGCATCGGCTTCGCGTTTCTGCCATTTTGCCAATTCCGCCCGGTACTCATCCATCTTCATCTGTTTGTAATCATAGGAATATTCCTGGGCGAATAGATTCAGGCTGAACATTAACAAAACAATTAAGGACAGATATATCACGCTTCTTTTCTTCATTTCTTGCCTCCTCACCTTTTACTTTTCTTCGCTTTGCCAATTCTTGAGCGCCTCTTCAACCATTGCTTTTTCGTCCTGAACCTTCTTCAGCTCCGCTTTCTTGGCTTCGACCTGTTGTTCTAATTTCTGACGTTCTTTCTGAACTTCAGCCAATTTCTTCTCAGCAGCTAAAGCTGCAGAACGGGTCTCTTCCATCTTTTGAATTTGTTCCTGATTCGGATGACGAGAGCAACCGGTAGCAACAAATAGCGAGAAAAGAAAGACCGCTACCAAAATCAGACTCACGAACTTTTTTGGATTTTTCATACTTGCCTCCTCTATTTAAGCACTTGTTAACTAAAGAAATATTAATAAATTTCTTATTTTTTGTCAAGCATAATTTCTTTGAGATCAAAATAAATCCAATAAAAAAACCATTTTCTATTATAGAGTAATCGGACAAAAAATTCAATCATTAATTTTTTCTTAATTCCAGCCCCAACTCTTTTAATTGCTCTTCACTGATTTCCGAGGGCGCATTTTCCATCAATGCCAGAGCGCTGGTGGTCTTCGGGAAAGCAATCACATCGCGAATCGATTCCACTCCGCTCAGCAGCATCGCCAGCCGGTCGAAACCGAAGGCAATTCCCCCGTGAGGCGGTGCTCCGTATTCAAACGCTTCCAGTAAAAACCCGAATTTCTGGCGCGCATCCTCGGGCGAAATTTGCAGCACCCGGAACATTTTTTCTTGCAGTTCCCGCTGATGGATTCGGATGCTCCCGCCGGCAATTTCATTTCCGTTGAGGATTAAATCGTAAGCGCGTGCCAGTGCCCTTTCGGGGTGCTGGTCCAATAACGGAATATCTTCCAATTTGGGCGACGTAAAAGGATGGTGACGAGCCACGTAACGCTGTTCCTCTGCGCTGTATTCCAGCAGGGGGAAATCCACCGTCCAGGAAAGAATAAATTGCGACGGATCTATTAACCCCAGGTCTTCGGCCAATTTTTGCCTTAAATAGCCCAATAAGGTTTGCGCTTTTTCCGTTTCCGCATCGGCCAGCAGCAGCACCAGCGCCGAATCGAAATCTTTACCTAATTCCCTTAACCGGGCAAACTCCCGTTCGCTCAAAAACTTGCTAATGCCAGTGGTAAATTCCCGTCCCTGTTTCTTTAAATGAGCCACCCCTTTTCCGCCTAACTCCATTACGTATTGGTTCAACCCGTCAATTTGTTTCCGGCTGTAAGCGGCGGCTTCCGGAACGAATAGCGCACCGATGAATCCCTGTTCATTCGCCACGCTTCGGAATATTTTAAAATCGCTTTCCCGGAAAACTTCGGTGACATCGGTGATGGTTAAACCGTAACGCAAATCCGGTTTGTCGGTGCCATATTTTTCCATCGCCTCCTGGTAGGTCAGTCGCGGAAAGGGCCGGGTAATGTTCCGGTTCAAAAGTTTTCGAAAAACCACTTCCATGTACCGTTCCATCGTGTCCATGACGTCTTCTTCGTCCACAAACGACATTTCCAAGTCCACCTGCGTAAACTCCGGCTGCCGGTCGCGCCGTAAATCCTCATCCCGGAAGCATTTTACAATCTGGAAATACCGGTCGAATCCGGAAACCATCAGAATTTGTTTGTAAGTCTGGGGCGACTGCGGCAAGGCGTAAAATTTCCCGTGATGCAGCCGAGAGGGAACCAGGCAATCCCGGGCGCCTTCGGGGGTGCTTTTAGTTAGAAAGGGCGTTTCGATCTCCACAAACCCTTCAGCGGTAAAGAATTCCCGGGTAATCTGGGCCAACTGGTGGCGCAGGATGAGGTTGCGTTGCATGACCGGGCGACGTAAATCCAGGTAGCGGTACCGTAGACGCAATTCTTCGGATGCTTCGACAAATTCTTTGAGCTCGAACGGCGGGGTTTTACTGCTGTTTAGAATCTCCAGTTCTTCCACCGCCACTTCAATTTCACCGGTGGGCAGGTTGGGATTTTTGGCTTCGGGAGGCCGGGGGCGCACCACCCCTTTAACCGCCACCACGAATTCCGAACGCAATTTTTTTGCCGTTTCGTAAACTTCCCGGGGCAATTCCGGGGAAAACACAATTTGGGTCTTCCCGTAACGGTCGCGCAAGTCGATAAACAGCACGCCGCCAAGGTCGCGCCAGCCGTCAACCCAACCGTTCAGGACCACTTGTTTCCCGACATCGTTTCCTCGAAGTTCTCCGCAAGTGTTGGTGCGTTTCAATTTCAATTTTCCTAACCTCGACTTTTGTGCGACGCCAATTTAACGGTAAAAGTGGGTTGAAACAAGCTCTAAAGATTTGAAACCGTTGATTTCAAAGGGGAATCTCTTCCCTCCTGCTTTAAAAAGAAAAACTCCCGCTGCCACGAACGGGAGTTTTTCAGTAAGGAAAGAAAAACACCGGGAAAGAAAAAGGATTAGCCAAATACAAACTTGGTTTGAATGGTTACGATGGATCGGCTGTCGTGTAAGCGGGGGAAATTAGACCAGCGTCGGATGGAGCGTTGAATACAGCGTTCCACTTTTGGATTGTTCAAAGTGGAGCTGACAATTTTCACCGAACCGACTCTTCCATCAGGCAAGATATCGAAACGCACCACAATTTCGCCTCGTAAATTGGGATCGAGTTTCAACTGCGATTGGTAACAATATTCAACGGAGGCCTTGTTTTTGTTGATAACCGCATCAATCACCTCGGGATCGCGCTGAGCCGTACCGGCGCCGGCACCGCTCACCTGTGTTTCCTGAGCCAACTTAATGGTACCTTTGCGGGCCACACTTTCCCCTTCGGCCACACCCACGCCGCTAACTAAATCGTCGATACTGGTTTCGCCCACTTCGCCACCGAAGCCTCCCCCTTTCACAATCCGGCTTCGCTGGCCGCGACGAGTCGCCGC
>JAJRXE010000243.1 GCA_024276455.1 Calditrichota bacterium | reverse complement strand
GGACCGTTAAACGGCTTCAAATATTACCCTTTTGTATCCCGGCTTCCAACCGGGCATCTCATTAAAACGGAAAAACCTGAAATACCGGGTTACAAACAGCAGGAAACTTTGTTAAATTTAAACGGTTCATCAGATTGGATAAAAAAAGGAAACGTCATGCTGGAATTTTCGACCCATTTTGAAGACTGGAAAGTTGTTTTAGACCGTCTTTCGGCCATTCGGGAGCAGGAGGTTTACTCCCCGGAAGACGTGGAATACATTCGAACCCATCTGCAATCCCCGGATGATCGGGTACGCGGTGGAGCGGCGCTGGCAGCAGAAGGGTGTCTTTACGAACCCGACATTACCGAGCTCCTGATTGATCTGGCAGAAAACGATCGCAACAATGCCGTGCGCAAAGCGGCGGTGCAGTCCCTCGCTGGAATCATCCACGAGGGAGTCATGCAAAATTATGAAGCCGGGGAATCTCCGGAAGACGATGCGGACATTGATGAGGAATGGCACGAATTGCAGGAAGACGAGCTGCGGGACAACTACTTCCGGGTGAAAAATCTGCTTTTTAACTTTTTGCAGGACGAGCTGGAGGACATCGAGGTGCGAGAGTCGGCGCTGGGGGCCGTTGCGGATCTGGGGTTCTTGCCGGAAGTGCGGGAGTGGATTCGCGATTTCATCCGTACCACCCGGCAATCCTCCAAACTGGTCGCCCTGCACGCCATGGGGAAATATCCCCACTATTGGAAAGAGGAGCTGGCCCGCTTCCTGGTTCCCAATCAGCCCAAACCCATTTTGATGGAGGCCATTAGTTCTTCCTACGCGTCGGAATCGGAAGAACTGGCGCGGAAGATCGAACAGTTGCTTTCCCTGGACGATCCGGACATTCTCTCTTACGCCCTGATTACCCTGGCCAATTTGAACGTTACCCCCAATCTGGGAGAAATTTTGCAGTCCTTCAGCCTGCACGAGGAAGAACGGGTACGCAAAGCGGCCAAGGATGCCATTGAGCTTTTCACCCGCAAAAATTTCGATGCCTATTTGAGCGACGAGCTCGGGATGTCGGAGGAATAGATTTTCGAGGAAGAACGCCGTTGCGTCTCCGGTTGCCTCTTGCACCCTGACGGCGGGCAAGCGGGCGAATTTTGCTTTTCCCAATCGCTTTAAGATAAACTCTCCGGAAATATTGACGAGAAACATAATAAAAATTGGGGGATGGTTTACATTGGAATTGAGAGTCGGAAGGCGCAAAAAATGGAGCTACGACTAACTTTTTAGGGTTGGGAACCATCTAATAATATGGCGGTAAGATTTGGTGCCGGGGGAAAAACGAATCAACTTGATTCAACGTGTTTTGGAAGATAAATTATTAAACTGAGATAAAGTAGGGGCCATGGTAGAGTTAACGGAAAGAGAAAAGTTAGTTTTAGGAGCAATTATTCGCAGTTTCATTCTGCGGGCGACTCCGGTGGCATCCTATTACATTGCCCGGGAATCGCATCTGCCCTTTAGTCCGGCGACCATTCGCAACATCATGGCCAGCCTGGAAGAGAAGGGGTACATCTACCAGCCTCACACCTCGGCCGGCCGGGTGCCCACCACGGCGGGTTATCGTCTTTACGTGAATCAAATGATGCGGCGGGCACGGCTTTCCAACGAAAGTAAGCGGAAAATTCGCCAGGCGGTGTTGTCCAATCCCAGCGATTACGAAAACATCCTCCGGGAAGCTACCCGAATTCTGGCTCATCTCTCCCGTCAATTAGGAATTTTCATTACTCCCCATCTGGACGAAGGGGTATTTCACCGCATCGAAATCACCCGTTTAACCAGCGATCGAATCCTGTTGATTCTAGCCATTAAGAGCGGGTTGGTGAAAACGATTGTGCTGGAGTTGCCGTCGGAGGTGCCCGAAAAGCAGCTGGAAATGTTGGCCCAGGTGCTGAATGAACGACTGCACGGCTTGCGCATCCGGGAGATTCGCCAGCAATTCCGGGAAATTGTGAAAGACATCGAAGACGAACGCAGCGGCCTGATTCACCTTTTTATTCAAACGGCCAGTAAAATTTTCGATTTTACCGAAGCCACCGATATTTACATGACCGGTACTCACCATATTCTTTCTCAACCGGAATTTTCCGATGCGAATAGAATTTCCGGGGTGGTGGAATTGCTGGAAAACAAAAATATTATTATTCACTTGCTGGATGACGACAATCCGGAAGAAGAAATTACCATAAAAATTGGTGAGGAAATCGAACAGGAACCCATGCGGAACTGCAGCATTATTGCGGCGCGCTATCGGATTGGTGAGGTGAGCGGAAAGCTGGGAATTATTGGGCCCACCCGCATGGATTACGATCATCTGGTTCCGCTCGTGGATTTCACGGCTCGGTTGCTTTCCGAATCGTTCCGTGACAATTGAGTTGCTGCACCGGCGTGTGGAGCTCCTTTAATGTAGCAGCTTTTTTGTTTTCGTAACCGTTTGATTAGTTCAGGGATTTTTTGGACAATTTTCGGTTCAGGAAGGGGAAGAACGTACATGACAATGAAGAAGGATTATTACGAGATACTGGGTGTTTCGCGTACCGCTACGACCGAAGAGATAAAGACGGCCTATCGCAAACTGGCGATGAAATACCATCCGGATCGAAATCAGGGGAATAAGGAGGCGGAGGAGAAGTTCAAAGAAGTGGCCGAAGCCTACGAAGTGCTGAGTGATCCGGAAAAGCGCCAGCGCTACGATCAATTTGGGCATGAAGGGGTGAAGGGAGCTCCGGGCGGATTCGATTTTGGCGGCTTTCACGATCCATTTAGCATTTTCGAAGAAGTGTTTGGCGATTTTTTCGGAACCCGGTCACGCCGGCGGGATCGCCGGGTGCAGCGGGGGAGCGATTTACAAATTCGTCTGAAGCTAACTCTGGAAGAGATTGCCAGCGGGGTTAAAAAACGGCTCAAAATCAAGAAATTGGTCACCTGCCAGACCTGTTCCGGAAGCGGTTTGAAGCCGGGAAGTCGGCCGACCAGCTGTCCGGTTTGCCAGGGCAGCGGCGAAGTGCGTCAGGTGTCGCAGACCATTTTTGGACGTTTCGTGAACGTCACCACCTGTCCGCGCTGCGGGGGTCGGTGGCAAATCATTACCAGTCCCTGTCCCACCTG
>JAJRXE010000242.1 GCA_024276455.1 Calditrichota bacterium | reverse complement strand
GGGAAGCCCTGCGGCAGCTGGTGGAAGAAGAGCCGAACCTGCGGGACGCTCTGGAACTACATTTTTACGGCAGCGTGCACTACGCAATCGACCGCGCGCTGCAGGACAGCGGATTACAACCCTGGGTACGCTTTCATGCCTATCTACCTCACCGGGAGGTGGTGACCCGCATGCAACAGGCTGCGGTGCTTTTTTTGGTGATTCCGGAATGTTCTTACAGCCGGGGCATTCTCACCAGTAAACTGTTCGACTACCTGGGCGCCCGGCGCCCCATTCTGGGGATCGGTCCCCCGGACGGCGACGCGGCCATCATTCTGCAGGAAACCGGTGCCGGCGAAATGTGCGATTACTGGGACGTCCCCGGAATCAAAGCCTTCTTGCAGCGACTTTTCCGCTACTGGCAGAAACACCGTACCACCCCGCTAACGGAGTCCAGTCGCATTGCCCCTTACACCCGGCGCAACCTGACCGCCCGACTGGCGAACATTTTCGAGGAGGTGCTGAAAGATGAGTAAACGGAAGCTGGAAAAATACTTTTTCATGGCGCGAAAATTCTGGAAAGACATTCGCCGCGGAAAAGACATTTACCACCTCAGCGAGGATTTGCACAGTTCCACCCTGGGGGAATATTATTTTTTGATTGACGAAGAGGAATTGCGGCGCGGCCACAGTCAGGATTTCCATTTTGATCAGGAAGGCATTCCCATTATTCCCACCTACATCGACGTGGAAGAACGAAAGTTGATTTACTACCCCATTTCCATCGGACAGTACGGACTGGCCATTTTTCACACCTACCTGCGCACCCGATCGGAAGAAGATAAAACCCGCTTCCTGAAAATCGTGGATTGGTTCTACCGCAACCGAATTTCCGATCCCGAAAAAGGCGACTACTGGCTCACCGAGGTGCCCAAACCGGAATATCGCATTTTCCAGCCCTGGCCCTCCGCCTTTGCCCAGAGCCGGGCCATCTCCATGCTGTTACGGGGGTACCAGCTTACCGGTCGGGAAGAGTATTTGCACTCCGCCGAAGAGGCGCTGAAAATTTTCCGTCTGCCTGCTAAGGAGGGCGGTGTCACCACTTTCACGGAGCACGGCCCCTTTTACGAAGAATATCCGGCCCCTTACCCCACCATGGTGCTGGACGGCATGTTTTTCTCCCTCTGCGGATTGTACGATTTCGTCCGGGTGAAAGGGAGAGACACCCTCGCTTACCAGCTTTTCCGGGAGGGTGTGGAAACCCTGAAACAGTTGCTCCCGGAATACGATCTGGGTTACTGGATTCGCTACAATCTCTGCCGGGAACCGTTTTACCCGGAGGTTGATCCCGCCACCATCGGTTACCTGCGGTTGGTGGTTAACCAGCTCAATCTGTTTTACCGCCTCACCGGAGAGGAAACCTTCCGAAATTTTGCGGAAAAATGGGCCAAGTACGACCGTTTGTTAAATATTTGGCGGATGTATTATGTTAAGTTTCGGGCACTGCGGAAGCTGAATCGGTTGTAAAAGCAGGACAACCAGCCTGGTTGTCCAAAACGCTTTTTAACAATAGACAACCGATGTGTTAATTTTAGGTCAAGCAAGGGTGCTTGACCAACAACCGTTCTTTCACCAATTCTCCAGCTTACCTTTTCCTTCCTCTCCGTAGTCTTTCTCCGTACTCCCGCCAGAGAGCTCGTAACAACCCCAGGTAAATGATTAACATCCCCGCCAGCGACAATTTAATCCCGGTGTAATAAGTGCGGGGATGAAAGGTAAGGGTCAGGTGGTGTTCTCCCGCAGGTACCACCACGCTGCGGAGCAAATGGTTGGTCTTGTAAATTTCCAGCTCCTGCTCACCGTCCAGCACCGCCTTCCAACCTTTCGGATAGTACACTTCGGAGAGTACCAGCAAGGCCGGTGTGTCGGTGTACACCTGTAATTCCAGCTTCTCGGGCTGAAATTCAGTCACCACCGCCCGGGCACTGTCCGGCGCAAAAACATCTCCGGAAGGCTCTTTTTCCAGCACCGCCACGGAATCCGGGCGGAAATCCGGCGAGTTCAAAAACTTCAGCCGCTCCACTCCGTCTGGAATGACCCGGTAAGCTTGCACAAAAAATGCCCGCGGCAATACCCGGTTATTCCGATACGCCAACAATTTTCGCTGGGCATCCTGTTCAATCAGGTCCATTCGAGGGGTCACCAGGGGCTGATCAGCAATCAGGTAACGGGCATTCATCATGTCCACCACGTGCCAGTTAATCGGCACTTCTCCTTCAATGGTTACGTAGAGACAGTTGTCCACAATCTCCTGAATGGTTTGCAGCTTGGCCGCGGAATAGCCTCCCAGACTCTGGTAAAAATAGCTCCAGCGAACATTCTGGAAAAGTCGTCCCACCGGAAATACCCGAAAAAGCGATTTGTCCCTGGCAAGCGTTTGTTCGATGGGCCCGGGGGCGTAGGCCTGCGCCTCAATTTGTTGGGGATCCACAAATTTCCCCTCCAGATAGTGACCGTCCAGGAGCAAGAAATCTAATCCCACCACGCCAATTAGCAGCAAAGCCAGGGCGGATTTATTCAACCATCCTCTAATCATCATTCCGACGCCCCCCACACCGAGCACCAGAAAGAGTAAACTCACCGCGCTGGAGCTACGCATCATGTCCAGACGCACTTTTTTCAACATCTCCACCACCTGAGCGCCAAACCGCTGAGCTTCGCCAGCGCGACTCAGGGAAAATCCCGAACCGAAGAGCAGAGGAATTAGCAGCAGAACCGCCAGAACACCCGCCACGGTGAAAAGCCGCTTAACGTTCTCTTTTTTCGTCCAGTCCGCTCGCAGGAGGAAAT
This sequence comes from Calditrichota bacterium, assembly GCA_024276455.1. GTDB lineage: Bacteria > Calditrichota > Calditrichia > RBG-13-44-9 > RBG-13-44-9 > JAJRXE01. Next base: position 11,386 of record JAJRXE010000242.1, on the reverse strand, counting down.
CCAATCCGTAGGCCGCCAGCAGACTGACATTAAACATCACCAGGGTTAAAATCATCATGGGCACCCGGAATTTGTCGAAATACGGCACGTAATAAAAAAACAACCGGTACAGGGCGGCAAAATGTTTCCCCAGCGCCAGTAGCAACGCCAGCAAGGTAAGGAAGGTCAAACTTTTTACCTCGATCCGTTCCCAACGAAAAACAACGGCCAATAAGGCCAGAAATACCAGTAAAATTCCCAGATACTCATACGACTGGGTAAACGGCATGGTACCCCAATAGGTGGGCAGGGTCTGATTTTTCCATTGGGGCACCGCATTTCCGGTGTAACGTTCGTTAGAGGTGCCGCCGTGAAATTTGGGAACAATCAAATTCCAGAGCTCCGAGACGGAATACGACCAGTTGGTCGCGTAATCGAACCCCACCCCTTTCTTCTCTGCCTGTTTTTGCTCAACATCATTTAAAGAAATCGCGTGACCACCCCGGGTGGAATAAGGCGCATATTCTTTAATGGTAAGAAGATTCTGAGCAGAACTAAGCACCATCACCAACACTACCCCCAGGGCCAGCAAGAGGGTTCTTCCCACCGCAGACCAGTCTTTTTTCTCCACCATCCGAAAAAGAAAGGGGATGCCGAGAAACGCCACCGCCAGGAGGGTGTAAAACATGATCTGGTAATGCTGAGTCCGGAATTGAATGGTGAGTGCCAGGGCAAACAGCAGGGCGGAAAGCAGATCACGCCGTTTGAGAAACAGCAAGGCGGTAAGCACCACGTAAGGCAACCACATTAGCGCCCGGAACTTGGCAAAATGGCCCACAATAATCAGGGCCTGAAAATGGGGCATCAGGACGAATGCCAGGGCTGCCAGTATTCCGGCCGCGGCGGAGAGTCCCAGAAATTTCACCAGCAGAAACATGCCCAGCGCTCCGGCCAGAAAAAACCACAAACGCCAGTCGCCTAAAAAATCCAGTTTGTTCAACACCGTATCCACCGACCAGACCACTGCCGCACGCCGGTGATAGGTGGGCATTCCTCCAAACATGTACGGATTCCAGAGGGGGAAATGTCCCAGCTTTTTTTCCCACAATTTCAGTTGGTGGGTTTGCCCGATATTGGAGGTAATGTCGCCGCCGGAAGGCTCGTAATTTTTAAACACCATTGGCTGGTAAAGAAAGGCCAGTAAAATAAAAAGCAATACAAAAAAGCCCACCACAAACGGCCAGGTTTCCAGCCTCTCCAGAAAAATGATTCCTTTCTCTGCAGTCGAAACCGCCCGCCTCTTTTGCGGTTTCTCTTTCTTTTTTTTACCCATGAATCGTCCCTCAGATTTTCTGTCACGATTTAAGATTCACAAGTTTTAAAATAACATCGGGTTGGCAAAATCTAAAGAAAAATTTAAGAGAAACGCAGGGGAGATTAAAAGAATTCTTCCCAGGATTTTAACAATGAAGAAAAAGACGCGTCCAGTATTTCCGCAGACGAGGCGTTGCGGCGGTAGCGATTTTCTCCGAGTCTGGTTACCCACTTTCGCCGACCGCCCATTTCCAAAAGCCTGGCGGTGAATCGCCCGGTTCCCCACAAGGCGGTTCCCAGGGATTCCAGTTGAGAACAGGAAAAAGTCGTATCCAGCAAGAGAAAAGCCCAGAGGCGCCAGAGACTGTGTTCTCGCAAGATATCCAGGCCGCGCTGAAGCAGCGTTTCGTGATCGAAAGCCAGAGGCGGTAACTCTGCGAAGGAAAACCACCTGACTTCGCGGGCATCGTCCCCGGCGCGGGCTTGCGGGAAAGGGGGAGCCAGCAACCCGCCAAACAGGACTGAAATGGTGCGGCCGCGGGGATCGCGCCCGGGATCGCCGGCGGTCCACAACTGCGCCAGCGCCGGCTCGCTCAATCCGGTTTCCTCCTGCAGCTCCCGCCGGGCCGCTGCTTCCAGCGGTTCATTCATCTCCACAAAGCCTCCCGGAATGGCCCAACGGCCCTCAAAGGGAGGACGATCGCGGCGAATCAGGAGCACTTCCAGGCGGTCATTCCGAAAGCGCACCAACATCATGTCCACCGTCACCATGGGACGGGGATAGGTGTATGTGTAACTCATTTCAACCTCGCTTTCAGTATTTGGCAACCGGAAGGCAAATATTTTGTCTCAAATCGCTCCCCGTGTTCAGTCTTCCAAAGAACGGAGCCCGGAGTGCAGGAACCGTTCCTCACCACTCCAGCTGCCACCAATCACAGTGATTCGAGGTACGAAAAAATTTATTTGGTTAAATCCACAAACACAAAACGGGTGGCGCGGTCCTCCAGCACCTGAAACATAAAGCGAGGCGCCTTTTGCCGAAGCACCTCCTGGATGATTTCCCGCGCCTGAGCCAGATCGTCCACCGTTTGTCCGTTAATTTTTTGAATAATGCACCCCAACGGCATGCCGGCCATGCCGGCCGGAGCCGCCCGATCGACCTGAGCCACAAAGACCCCCCGCGTTCCCAGGGGAAGATTTTGCTGGTAAAGCACATCGCGGGTCAATTCACGAATCTCGATTCCCAGCTTCTCCACCTGAAACCGGTCCGCCAGTCCCAGTGATTTGGGTGCCGGAGTCAGCAGACCGGTAAGGGACAACAATTTTCCCTGCCGGAACACCTTTAAATGCACCCGCTCTCCCGGGGAAAGAGAACGAATCATATTGCGCAGCTGTTCGCTGGCTTCGTCCCGGGGAGCGGTTAAGGGCTGCCCATTGACCGCCAGGATCACATCGCCCACCTGCAAACCGGCTTTTTGGGCCGGAGAATCCGCCATCACCCGACTCACGATTACTCCGCTTTCCTGGGGTACCTTCCAGAACTGTTGCAGGCGGGGATTCAATCCCTGCATTTGAATTCCCAGCCAGGATTTTCTCACAACGGTTTGCTTGCTCAGGCGGGGAGGTTGGGCAATGGCGTTCAAAAACCAATCGGACGGAGCAATTTCCAGCATGGCGGAGATTGGTCCCGGATTGCTTTCCATGAAATCGAACGAAAAATGATTTGCGGCTGGGAGGGTGATTCCGACCGCTCTCCCCTTACCGTCCAACACCAACCCACCGGCACTAAGCCGGGGCGTTAAGCCACCCAGCAAGTACTTCAAACGCGGTTCCCGGACCAGCCCTTCCAAAAAACGGAAGGTCAATAAACGTTGAAACTGGTAGGTCTCCGGAAGCAGTTCCAGAATAAACAGAGAATCCCCCACGGTTAAATTCGCATCGGAAACAAACGTTACGTACGACAAACTGGTGTCTGCAGGCAATCCTTCAATCTGCACAAAGCCCACTGCCGCATGATCGTCCTTTCCGATAAAGCGGGCGGAAAATTCTTTCCCATTTGCCAGAGTCACCTTGAAATCTTCCGGCATCTCCGTAAAAAAATCGCCCCCGCTGGAAACGACATCCAGGGAAACCGGATACACTTCACTGCTTACCATTACCAGACCATCCGGGGTTACAATAATGCCGTTGAAATAACGTTTAATCTTATGGTGGGAACCGATTCGGGATTCGCTGGCCACTTTCTGGTAAAAACGCACCAGACAAATCCGATCGGCATATTTCCGGTAAATTTCCTTCGCACTCTCTTGCCCAAAGAGCAACCCCACGGTTCCCAGAAGCAATCCGAGAACCAACCACTTTTTGCGCATCCTGTCCCCTTCTTTTTTTCCCGGCCGGTAAATTAATACCATTCCGGACGGAAACGCCACCATTTTTCTGTTTTCGAGGGGAAGAAATCGCTTCAGCGGGGACCTCATTTTTTCTTTTGAGATCCTTCACTTCCCGTGGTCCCCGGCTCCTTGAGTAAATAACTCAGATCGAATCCCTGACGCTCCAGCTGAGGCATGCTCCGCCGAATAAAGTTCCGAATGGTTTCGGTGGGAATCACAAAGGTAATCCCGTAGTTAATATTCTTTTTAAACTGGACGTAGATATCGTCTGTAAAAGGAATGTGGGGATCGTACACAGAGAGGTTGTAATTTTTTCCGGGGGTTAAAACGTATTCGGCATCCGCCGCCACGGAATTGGCGATTCCCACCAATTCGAAATTGGGCACGCCGTCGCGAATGGCCAATACAATTCCCCCACTGAATCCCCGATTAAAGAGCGCGTCCACCAGAAACGACCCCCGGCTGTCGCGATTGGGATCGCTTACAATTCCCCGGGTAATCATGGGATAGCCTTTGGGATAGCCAAACAGGTACACAAAGTTGCCCCAATCCAATTCTTTCGCTTTGCCCAGGGGGAAACTAAAGGGGACAATGCCAGGCGGAATGGCCGTATGAAAATTCCGCCCCAGAATAGCCAGATCGGATTTTTGATCCATGGCAAGAATATCGAGCTCGCCCCGCTCCGGCAATTCCGGAATGATATTGCTCTGGCGCTCTTTGAAGGCTACACTCTGTACAAATTCGCTGGGTCGGTTGTCATCTTCCAGGAAATAGGCAACAATGGTATCCGGGAAATCCACCACATGGGCACAGGTAAGGGCAGCCACCTGATTGCCATTTACCAGCACAATGGTGGCCGTTCCGGTCACTGAATTGTTGAAATAGATTTTCTTAACCGCCAGTTTCTTAATCAATCCGGGATTAATATCCCGTAATCGGACCTGACTTCCCTCCGGAAAAACGTAGCTTTTGTAATAAGCGATGCAGTTCAGGCGCTTCACCGAACGAATCACTTTATGAAGTTCATGAGAAGCGCTGCGGTAAGGAAACTCCGAATCATATTTTCCGTCGCTCAGGGTCGGGTAAGCCGTGCGGTAAATATGGCGGCTACAGGCAAACAGGGAAAACAACAAAAGAAACACGATTATTTTTTTTATCTTCAACATAGAGGCTCCCATCTGCATTTTTTCAACCGGTCCATTTCACCGACTGAAATTAATTATTTTCCACCAAATAAACAAATCCACTCAACATAGACTACGCTATATTTCAACAAACAGTTTCGTTTATGGAAAGCGATGCCCTTTACACGGTGCGGGGAGGAACCACAAAAAAAACGCCCCCTCAGTAAACCCAAGGAGGCGGAAATCAAATTTTTTAATTTTTGATGGGATAAGGTGGCGGGGGTGGAATGGTTTTTTCCTGGGTTTTCAGTTCTTCTAAAATCACCTCGATCGCCTTGTCGAGTTGCTGGTCAATTCCCTGATATTCCAGAGCCGGGTCGTTGTCCACATAGATGTCCGGTTCTACGCCGTGACCTTCAATCACCCACTCCTTGCCTTCCACATCGTAACGGGAGAATTCCGGTTTGTACAATTGTCCGCCATCCAGCAACGGTAGAGGTCCGCGAATACCAACGACGCCGCCCCAGGTGCGCTTGCCAATCAGTTTCCCCAGCTTGAGCACTTTGAACTGGTAAGCGAACAGATCGCCGTCGGAAGCGGAAAATTCATCGATCAGACAGACCTTCGGTCCCCAGATCATGGCGTTGGGTTCCGGGGTGGGAATGGTATTGCGGGCAATTTCGATCATGGTGATTTCGCGACGTAATCGCTCGATGAGCATAGGCGACACATTTCCACCACCATTTCCGCGGATATCGATAATGAGCGCTTTTTTACGTAATTGGGGGTAGAAGTGTTTTACAAATTCGTTCAACCCCCGGCGCCCCATGTCCGGCACATGGATGTACCCCACTTTACCGTTGGTTTTTTCGTTCACATAGGCAATGTTCTTCTCCACCCAGTTGTAATAGTAAAGGTCTGCTTCGTCGCCAATGGGTACCACGGTAACTTCCCGGCTGCCCTGCACCTTGGGCTGGGAATTTACCCGCAGTTTCACCTGTTTACCCACCGTATTAACCAGGGCAGCGTAAATATTCGGCATTTGATTGGTGGGTTGACCGTTCACCGCCAGAATGTAATCGCCTTCCCGCACATCCACACCGATCTCCGTTAGCGGGGAGCGCAATTTCTTGTCCCAGTTTTGTCCTTTCAGGATTTTCTTAATTTGGTAATAACCGGTGGCACCGTCGCGCTCCAGTTCGGCCCCCAACAAACCGGTTTTAATGCGTTTGGGTTGAGGCCGATCGCCGCCGCCCACATAGGCATGCCCCACATTCAGTTCACCCACCATTTCTCCAATAAGGTAAGTCAGATCGTTGCGGTGCCGAACGTAGGGTAACAACTGAGCGTACTTATCCCGGACCGCCGGCCAATCTACCCCGTGCATGTTGGGGGCGTAGAAAAACTCCCGCATCTGTCGCCAGCTTTCGTTGAAAATCTGTTTCCATTCCGCCATCCGGTCCAGTTTCACTTCCATTCCGGAGAGATTCAACTTCTTTTTCATTTCAATTTTGGTAGAAGGCAAATCGATGATGGCGTAAGACCGATTCCTGGAAACAATCATCTTTTTCCCGTTGGCCGAGATCTCGTACCCATTCACCTCGCCCAGATCTTTCTCTTTACGATCTTTGAGGTTGTACACTAGCAGATGGGGTTTCTCCTCCCGGCGGCGACTGGTGCGAATGTAATACAATTTGTCCCCCACCGAGCTCAAATGGCGGTAGTTGGCCGCCTTAATCGGCAACCCGACCAGACGGTCTTTCAGGCCATCCAGATCCACTTTGACTGTGACCGTCTTTTTTTCCTCTTTCTTTTTTGCGGATTTCCCTTTTTTTCCGGAAGCGCTTTTTTCGTCCTTCTTTACCTCTACTTCGTCGCTTTTCGGTTCAAAAGGCGACTTTACGTCCTTTGCCAGGGTTACCAGGTAGATGCGCGCCATGTCCACATAGGCGTGATTCCATTCCGTCTGACTGTAAATGGGATTGAAATCGCGGTCGGACACAAAAAACAGGTACTTTCCGTCCGAGCTGAAGGCCGGGGAGTAAGAATCGTACCATCCTTCCGTCACCGGGTAGGATTTCCCGGCTTCCAGGGAATAGAGGTACACCTTGCTCATGCCCTTCTCTTCCGGGCGGGAATAAGCAATCCATTTACTGTCCGGCGACCAGGCGTAATCGCGGATTTCCCAGCGCCGGGCCTGATCCACCTCCACAATTTTTTTGGTGGTAATGTCCACATAGCGCAGGCGCTGCTTGCGGTCGGACCAGAGCAATTTCTTGCTATCCGGCGACCAGTAAATCTGGTACTTGTACGTTTCGCCGCCGCTGGTAATTTGAATGGGTTCCCCGCTCCCATCCTGCGCCTGAATGTAAATCTCGTCCTCACCGGTGCGATCGGAAATGTAAGCGATCCATTTGCCGTCCGGCGACCATTTGGAATTGCGCTCGTGGATGCCGGGCGTCTGGGTCAGATTACGGGTGGGACCCTCTTTGGCCGGTACGGTGAACACGTCGCCCCGGGCACCGAACAGGGCGCGCTTGCCGTCCGGCGAAATCTCGTAGTTGGTGACTTCTTTACCCACTTTTTTGATCTCGTTGCGGGCGTAAATCTGATCGTCGGCAATGATGACCGGAATTTTCTGGTACTGCTCGGTTGCCAGGTCAAAGCGGTAAAGGTAGCCGCCGTTTTCGAACACAATGGCTTTCAGTCCCAGGGAGGGAAATTTGATGTCGAAATCCTTAAAATGAGTGAGCTGCCGGGTCTCTTTGCTGTTCAGGTCGTACACATAGAGATTCATTCGTTTGTCGCGGTCGGAGAGGAAGTAAATTTTGTCTCCGTGCCACATGGGAATAATGTCCTGGGCAGGATTGTTGGTAATGTTTTCGGTCTTTTTGGTGGCGAAATCGTAAATCCAGATGTCGTCCGCCATGCCACCGCGGTAGCGCTTCCAGGTACGAAATTCCCGAAACACCCGATTGTAGGCCAGTTTTTTGCCGTCCGGGGAATAGGAACAGAATCCACCGCGTGGCAGGGGCAGCTCTTCCGGCATGTCGCCCTTGGTGTCCACCAGAAATAACTGTCCGATGAAGGGATTGAAGCTCTTCATACGGGAGCGGAAAATGATTTTTTGGCCGTCCGGGGTCCAGCCCATTACAATGTTGTTCGGTCCCATTCGGTCGGCCACGTCGTCGCGTCCCAGGGTGGCGGTGTAGGTCAAACGTACCGGCTCTCCACCTACAGCGGGTATCAGGTACACCTCGGTATTCCCATCGTATTGTCCGGTAAAAGCCAGCCATTTACCGTCCGGAGAAAAACGAGCAAACATCTCGAAACCTTTGTGGGTGGTGAGCTTGCGGGCCACCCCACCCTCTACCGGCACCGTGTACAGATCGCCAGCAAAAGTGAAAACCACCTGGTCTTCATGAATTGCCGGGAAGCGCAGCAAACGGGCTTCCTGCTGCGTCCAGCCAGTCTGAACCAGAAGAACTAAAACTAAGAACAACCCACTGAACAAACGTTTCATTAATCGTCCTCCTAAATTTGAAAATATCATTTCAGAAGAAAAAATCATCGAAAAAAGCTAATCAACAGAAAGAGAAGAGACAACCTATTTTCCAATTTTTCCGGCAGGCAGGATAATTGCCCGGGCTAACCAACACTCTAATCCGATAAATAATTAAGTGTGTTAATATTGGTCAAGCAAGGGTGCTTGACCGACATGTAGGACAACCATCCTGGTTGTCCCAAACGCTTTGACAATAGACAACCGGTGTGTTAATTTTAGGTCAAGCAAGGGTACTTGACCAACGAGTAGGACAACCATCTTGGTTGTCCCAGACACTTTAACAATAGACAACCGGTGTGTTAATTTAGGTCAAACAGGGGTGCTTGACCTACAAAACCCTGCAGGCTGAAGCCTGCCGCTACCAAAAAGCTACCAACAAAAAAATTGCCACTCCCTCCCGCTGTCCGGTCGCCATTTTTTCCAATTCCCCTTTAATTCCAACAACTTTACCGCCCCAGGAATTGGGAATATCCCATGCGCACTTCCAGCAATTTACGGACCCTTTTCCAACAACTTTTTGGTCTTGTGGTCCCGAATCTCGTAATGAATGTAGCCCTTTTTTACTTCAATCTTTTCGGTACAGGTCTTTAAAAACACATTCAACTCGGTAACCTTCTTGCCTTTTTTCACCACCTGGCAACAGACATTGCGGTACCACTGGGGCTCATCCGGCATCCAGGGATACACAATTTTCACATCGACCGCCTTGTAGTAACCGGGAATTTGTTTGGTCGTGTCTTTTTTGCTGGTATCCTGTTTCGCTACCGGAGGTTTCGCTGGTGGGTTCGATTCTGCCTGCGCAAAAATGATGGAGTGAAGAGAAAAGAAGAGCAGGAACACAAGGACCAAAATCGGCAAGGATTTTAAATCATTTGCCTTCATTTTACACCCCGCCAGTTTGGTTCACTTCATTATACGTTCCAATTGTGCCTTATTTCCCATTTCTTAACATATTTAATACGAAATAAAATTTTTGTCAAGAGGGGAGGATTAAATAGGAACCAGATTTTTCGCTCTTCAGACTGCTCTTTTCAACCGTTTGGTTACTTACTCCCGTTTGACTGAGTTCGGGGAACTCTTCCCCGTACCAGGTTCAACAGGCTCTCCACCTGGTAGCCGGAAGGCTCCAGCGCTCGTTCCCAACGGCGCAAAATGTCGTAACGTTCCAACAAAACCTTCCGTCGTTTTTCGGGATCCACTTCTTCCGATAAAGCATCCAGCGCGGCAAGTTCCAACAGCCAATCCAGCCACTCCAGGAAAGATTCCCGGTGGAACCAGAGAACGCCCTGGTAATGATTCACCCCCAGGAAAGATTGCACCTCAGTTAATTCCAGCAGTCGGTGCAACACCCGGTAGGGTTGCTGGTGTTTGGCGCCGTTGCTCTCCCACCAACCGTCAAGCTGAATTAACAATCCGACAATTTGCACCGCCCGTCCGGATTGAACTTCGGAGAGTCCGAATTCCTGAAACTTCCGCCACAGGATTTTCCCCAACAGCCATTCGTCCAGCCAGCTGCGACTCACTGCCGCCGCGTCCGTTTCGCTGACCAATTCCCCCAGATGCCGCAGCAGCGCCCAGGCCCACATGACGGGCCGCTCCAGGGGATTTTCTACCAGATGTCTCTGCAACTGCTTCACCATCCAGCCGGATTTGCGGGAGGCTGGCGGGCGGAAACTTTCCAGTGAACGGGGCAACCGCAAAAGCGCCCCCACCTCGGCGCGGAATTTTTCCACCACCGACTCGGGATCCCGCTCACTGCCGGCAAAGTGGCGCACGGTTTCAGCCAGGTAGCGATACTGACCGACCACCTCGTTCAACCAGACCTCCACCGCAGCCGGATTTTCCGATTGCCGGAATTCCGCTAATTGTTGCAGCCGATTCGCCTCCGCCAGGGGCGTAAACGCCTGGTGCAAGGGCCGCAAGTAGGTTTCCCGCAAGGCTTCCTCCATGTCGGGCACCCCCCGTCCGTTCAGTTCGTCGTGCAGGCGGCGGTAGTGCCCCGGCTCGTCGTCCCACTCCTCCCGGAAATCCAGAAAAACCTGGTACTTGAAGGCGCCCAGCTCCACGTAAAGTCCGTTCCGGTGCAGATCCTGACAATTGCGTATAAACTCCAGTCCGCTCACCTGATCGCGGAAAATCAGGAAACAGTTGGGGTCGTCCGGGATGTCCAGTCCCTCCGCCAGAGTGCGAGTGACCAGCGTTCGCTCTTCTCCCGCCCCGGTTTTCACCGAGAACGGCACCGAGCGGCGCAACCAGCCCCGGGCGTATTCGAACTTGTTATTGTACACCACCAGTCCGCGCTCCTTTCCTACTCGGTTGGAGTAGGCGAACACATTCTCATTCACGTAGCCTTCCGGCGCTTCGAAATCGTAAAGCAGGAAATTCTCCACTTCGGCAAAGAGGTACCGCCGGCGCATCAGAGGGAAAATTTCCCGCTCGTGACGCCGGATCAGTTCCTCGTCCGGCACCTCGTTCCAGTAAGCTTTACGGTACTCCATGCCGTACTTTTCGGCGAATCCCTCCACCTGTCCGTGACCAAACATGGGTAGTCCCGGTAGAGTGACCATCATGGTGCAGACGCCAAAGTATTTGTCGCCCTTGCCGAATTGCACCACGGCAGTCTCTTCATCGGGATTGTTCATGAAATTGACAAAACGCTTCAGAATCTCGGGATTGAACGCCAGGGTATTCTTGAGGGAAGCGCGGAATTTGTCGTTTTCTTCGTTTTTGAGCATGTTCATGAAGGCGCTGTTGTACACCCGGTGCATCCCCAGGGTGCGCACGAAGTAGCTCTCCATGAGCCAGAAGGCCTCGGCCAGCAGCAGGGTGTCCGGGACTTCCTCGGCCACCCGGTCCACCACCTCCCGCCATAACTCTTTCGGCATATGGCGATCGAATTCCTCCTTGGTCATTCCGTGTTCCGCCCGGGAGGGAATGTCGCCGCCGGTGCCGGGTTCCGGGAACCAGAGCCGCTGGTAATGCTTCTTGGTCAGGGTCATGGCGGCATCGAAGCG
>JAJRXE010000241.1 GCA_024276455.1 Calditrichota bacterium | reverse complement strand
CCCCAGACTGTACACATCATCCAGTAACCCGGTGAGAAAAATGATGCCCAGACCAGCCCAGAAAAATCCATATTCCTTCCACACCGTTGCCGGAAGAATGTGAAACCAGCCTGCAACCCCCACGGCCAGAAGAATGCCTACCAGAAAACCAATTCCCCCCAGTAGCGGTTTGAAACCCAGATGCACTTTTCGCGGAGACGGCAACGAGCCGATCCGAAAGTGCTCTGCAAGTGGTTTTACCAGCCTGACGGTCGCAAGCGATCCAAAAAGGCTTACCAGAAATGTTAGAAAATATGCCATGTATTCGCTCAGTTTTAATCAATCCAGACCATCTTTTATTAAAGTGGTACCCACCGAAACCACCGGGCACCTCAGGATCTGCTCTACCCGGGAACCGCCACTATTTCTTCCAGCACTTGCAAGTACTTTTGGGCTAATTTGTTGCGGTCAAAATGCTTTTCCACGAATTTACGTCCGTTTACACCCATTTCTTCCCGGATTTCCGGATGTTGATAAAGATGAGCAATCAGATCGCGCATTTGCTCCGCATTTTCCGGTTCGACAAAAATGCCTGCTCGGGCTTCTTCCACCACCAGGCGCTTTGCCTCTCCGTCCACGCTAATCAAAATGGGGCGCGCCATGGCCATGATTTCAAAAATTTTGGAAGGAATGACACACTGAAAGAGCGGGAGTTTTCGCAGGGTCACCAGCACCAGATCAGAAAGGGCGTAATATTCCGGGAGCTTCTCTTTGGGAATCTGATCCAGAAAGCTTACATTGGACAGGCCCAATTCCCGCTGCCGGGCGATTAGATGCTGTTTTTCCGCCCCTTCCCCGATTAGTAAAAAATGAATCTCGGGGTAATCCGATTCAATTAACTTCGCGGATTCCAGCACTTTATCCAGAGCATGGGACAGGCCCATGGTCCCAATGTAGGAAACCACGAATTTTCCGGTTAAATTCAGATGAGCTTTCAAATCGCCCGGGACGGTTCTGGGCCGGAAAAGCTGCAGATCGACTCCATTTTTAATGGTGGCTATTTTTCCTTCTGGAATTCCCTTCTCTTTCAAAATAGGTACTGAAGAATCTGCCACCACCACCACCCGCCGGGCTTGACGGTAGAGAAAGACTTCAATAAACTCTAAAATGCGGATGATTAAACGATTTTTCAACTGGCCCAACTGCACAATGGATTCCGGCCAGAGATCCCGCACCTCGAAAATAAAGGGGCGTCGCTTTAAATGGCTGAGCAAATAACCGGCGATTGCCACAAAAAATTGGGGACTGGTGGCAATCACCACGTCCACCTTCCCGGTTTTCCAGGGTCCCAACAAAACCGCACTCACCATGAAGGAAAAATAACTTAAAATGCGTTTGAAGAATCCTTTGTTGGCGGTGGGGAACACATAGGTGCGAATGACTTTAATGCCGTCTTTGTGCTCGATTTTGAAAATGTGTTGTTTGTATTCTGGTGGAATGATTCCGGTGGGATGGTGAGGAAATCCGGTAATCACCGTCACTTGATGCCCTTCGCGCACCCAGGCGCGGGACAATTCATACGTCCGGGCAGACGGAGCGCCCATTTCGGGCGGAAAGTACTGCGAAATAAATAAAATGTGCATTCGCGCTCACTTTATTACGATTCCAGTATCCGGTTTTCATTCTCCCGGAAATATTCTAAAAATACCTCCGGAACAATGAAATATTCTAATATACTTAATTTAATATCATTTGGGCGAAATACGAGCATGGGATTTAAAATTTTTTTCCCGAATTCAGGTACGTAGAACCATTCTCCCAACTCCGCGGAAAGCCTGTCCGGTTTCCAGAAAAGAAACAGCCGAGATTCGTTGCAGCGGACCTGCAATTTCCCTTCCTCCGGGAAAAGCTCCAGGCGACAATCGGGGTGAAAGTGAAAAAGACTTTCCACCCGGCGAACACCCTGTCCCTCAATCCGGTCCCGGATGCGCCAGATTTTACCTTCCCAGAGTTCAATGGTGCGGGAATGGCGGTAAGAGATGCCGGTGAACAGATTATTGCGGTAGCTGCCGCTGAAAATTGCCTGCGGGCCCTCGGTGCGCCACTGAGTTGTTTCCGGTTGAACCCGCCGACCCATTCGGAAAGCCGCCCAGATTTCTCCCTGCTCCAGGCCGTTCACCACCACGGTATTGTGGGAATAAATACTGCGGGCACGCTGGCGCAATGCGCTGGGCAGGTACTCACCCAGACCACTGTCCACCATCATTCGCTGTCCATTTAAAGAATATTCGAAACTGAGCAGGTCGCAATGAGCGTGTCCCGGCTGGTAGCTGGGGCCCAACTCGCCGCCGTCTGTTAGCAAGTACTGTTCTTTCGTCCGGAAAATAAAATAGCCGCTGTCTGGAAAGGCCTGCAGCGTTTTCACGGATGTTTCTGTGGGAACCGCAAGGTTTCCCACCACCGCCCGGTAATAGTCCCGGATTTGCGCTGGAGTCGGGACTGCATTCAGAGCGGAATCGTTCAGCAGAGCAAGCTGACCGTCCGGATGAGTCAACCATTCCAACCAGAGAAGCATTTTTTCCGCCCCCGAAAGCAGTTGTTGTTTTAATTCTGACAGGCGCTCCGCGGTAGAAAGGTCAATCTCCTGATTTAAACGGTTCCCCTCCCAACCTTGAATCAGATTCAGCAGGTCCAGGACATCCAGCAGAATAATGGCGTGGTACATGGGCGAACGTTCAAAATGCCCGCCGTCCGGCAGAATCTGCTCTTCCAGTTCCCGGAGGAGCAAATTTAACCCTTTCCGCAGTAGAGCCGTCTCCCGGAAAAACAGTCCGCCCCAAACCAGCGCCTTGGCATTGGCGAACAGATGATTGGCCAGGAGGTGATATTCCAGGAAAGAATTTAAATAATGCAACTGGCGGAAGAGACTGTGTAAAAACTGCGTTCGAAAAATTTCCTCTTTTTT
>JAJRXE010000240.1 GCA_024276455.1 Calditrichota bacterium | reverse complement strand
CACCGTTACCCTGGAATTGGGCGGCAAATCCCCGGTTATTGTGGACGACACCGCCAACGTGGACGATGCGGTCCAGAAAATTGCCTGGGGAAAGTACATGAATAAGGGGCAAACCTGTATTGCACCGGATTACCTGCTGGTGCATCGCAAAATTTACCCGGAATTCATGCCCAAACTGAAGGATTTTATTAAACGAACCTACGGGAGTACTCCGGAAGAACGGCTGCGCAATCCCAACTATTCCCGAATTATCTCTTCCAAACACCATTCCCGCCTGGTGAAAATGCTCCATTTTGCGGTGGAGCAGGGGGCGCAATTGGAAATGGGGGGCCAGGCCGAGGAAACCGAACGCTACATCGATCCCACCATTATTACCAGAGTTCCCCTCGATTCACCGTTGATGCAAGAGGAAATTTTTGGTCCCATTTTACCTGTGATTCAGTTCGAAAAATTGGAAGAGGTGTACGGCATTATTCGTCAGCTGGAGAAACCCCTGGCGCTTTACATTTTCAGCAACAGCAAGCAAAACATTGCCGCCATTCTGGAAAACACCACCTCCGGCGGCGTGTGTGTGAATGATGTGGTGCTGCATTTTTTACATTTGAATTTACCCTTTGGGGGAATCAACAACAGCGGGCACGGCAATGCTCATGGGTATTATGGATTCAAGGCTTTCTCGCACGAGCGGGCGGTCTTGAAGCATTCCCGCTTTAGCCCCATGAAATTAATGTACCCGCCGTACACCCGCCGGGTGCAACGGCTAATCGAGTTGTTATTAAAGTATTTTTAGACCGTTTCGCCGAAAATTTAAAAACAAGTCCGGAGCGCAAATGACGGAAACAGGGTCTCACGATTACGATTATATTGTGATTGGTTCCGGTTTCGGTGGGTCGGTGGCGGCCCTCCGATTGGCAGAAAAAGGCTACAGGGTGCTGGTGTTAGAGAAAGGACGCTGGTGGAAGCCGGAGGATTTTCCGAAAAGCAATTGGAATTTACCGCGCTGGCTCTGGTTGCCCGGGTTGCGGTTTTACGGATTCTTTCGCCTGAGTTTCTTCCGCCACGTCACGGTACTGTCCGGTGTGGGGGTCGGTGGCGGTTCTCTGGTGTACGCCAACACCCTGCCGGTACCGGATCGTTCCTTCTTTCAATCGCCGGGTTGGGCGCATCTGGCGGATTGGGAAAAGGAGTTGGAACCTTTTTACCGGACGGCACGACACATGTTGGGTGTCACCACCAATCCCAGGCTGGAAGAGGGCGATCGGGCGTTGCAGCGGCTGGCGGAAGAACGCGGAATACCGAAGAAGTTTCGTCCCACCGAAGTGGGGGTCTTTTTTGGCGAACCAGAGGAAGTCGTGCCGGATCCCTACTTCGGCGGCAAGGGACCGGAACGCAGCGGTTGCAATTTTTGCGGCGGTTGCATGACCGGCTGCCGTTACAATGCCAAAAATTCGCTGGATAAAAATTACCTCTACTTTGCCCTGCGGCACGGGGCGAAAATTCAAGCGGAGTCGGAAGTTTACGACGTGCTTCCTCTGGACGGACAGGACAGTTCGCGGGGGTACCGGGTGAAGTGGCGCCGTTCCACCTCCTTCGGGAAGCGAACGGGTTCCTCCACCTGCCAGGGAGTGGTCTTTGCCGGGGGCGTTCTGGGAACGGTGAATCTCCTGCTGAAGCTTAAGCAGCGTTCTCTACCGCGCCTGTCCGATCGCCTGGGATACGGAGTCCGGACGAATTCCGAAAGTCTGATTGGGGTGACCGACTACCACCGGCGGCGGGATTTTTCCCGCGGTATTGCCATCGGTTCCATTTTGCACACCGATCCGCACAGCCACCTGGAACCGGTGCATTACGCCGCCGGCTCGGGGTTCTGGCGCCTCCTGATGTCTCCCATGGTGCACGGCCGGAATGTAGGAGTTCGTCTGGGGAAATTGCTGGGCGAACTGCTCCGTCATCCGGTGGTGTCCTGGCGTACCTATTTTGTGGACGACTGGGCGAAGCGCACCCAGATTTTGTTGTTCATGCGCACCACCGAGGGGAAATTGCGCTTTGTGCGAGGATGGTTCGGATTCGGTTCCCGATTGGAATCGGGGCAGGCGCCCACGGCTTTCATGCCCGAGGCCAAAGAACTAGCCGAACACTACGCGCGCCTCGTGGATGGCAAGGCTACCGTGTTGCTCACCGAAACGTTGCTGGGGATTCCCACCACCGCCCACATCCTGGGAGGGTGCATCATGGGCCGGAATGCCCACGAAGGGGTGATTGATCGCGACAACCGGGTATTCGGTTACCGCAACATGTACGTGTGCGACGGCTCCATGATTTCGGCCAATCCCGGGGTGAATCCTTCCCTTACCATTACCGCCCTGAGCGAGCGGGCCATGAGCAAAATCCCTCCCCGGAGATAAAAAAAGTCCACTTCTCGCCGTACGGAATGTTCATCCGGAACAGCCTGCAGAAAAAAAATACTTTTTCCGGCTTCCGGGGGTTGACAAACCGAACTTTTTCTTTTATATTCATCGCTAAGTTTTTGTTGGCAGAATTGGAAAAAGGCATGAGCTACCCGGATTCAAACATGAGCATTGCTTTTCCCGCCCCGGCAGCAGCCGTAAAGGTAGCTCCTGTTGTCCGCTCTAATTTTGCCGCCATTAACGCCATTGCCATCCTTCTCGGGATTCTCCTTAGCATTATTTTGCTTAGCCTGCTTATTTTGTTGTTGGGTTAATTGTAAGGAGTCAATCCCGAGCCCCCTTAAGAAGACTTCCAAATACTTTTAAAATCACTCCAAGCTCCGGGATTGACTCCCGGGAAGGATTTGTTTATCTGCGAGTGATTTAAAAGTAGGAGGAAGTACCTTGCGATCCGACAAAATCAAGAAAGGGATTGAAAGCGCGCCCCATCGGAGTTTGCTGCGCGCTACCGGGGTCATCCGTACCCCCGGCGATTTCGACCGTCCCTTCATCGGGGTGGCAAATTCGTTCACGGAGTTGATTCCCGGTCACGTCCACCTGCGTCAATTGGCAGAGCGGGTGAAAGCCGCCATTCGCCAGGCCGGCGGGGTACCATTCGAATTTAACACCATCGGGGTGGATGATGGCATTGCCATGGGACACCAGGGGATGCGCTATTCGCTGGCCAGCCGGGAATTAATTGCCGACAGCATCGAGACGGTGGTTCAGGCCCACCAGCTGGACGGACTGGTATGCATCAGTAGTTGCGACAAGATTGTGCCCGGCATGGTCATGGGAGCGGTGCGGGTCAATATTCCCACCATTTTTCTGGCGGGGGGTCCCATGGAGAACGGCCGCCTGCCTTCCGGAGAGGCGGTGGATCTTATTTCCGTGTTTGAGGGGGTGGGTAAGCGCCTGAACAACGAAATTGACGACGCGGCCCTGGAACAGCTGGAAACGTACAGCTGTCCCTCTTGCGGCTCCTGTGCCGGCATGTTTACTGCCAATTCCATGAACTGCCTTCTTGAAGCTCTGGGACTGGCGCTTCCGGGAAACGGAACCATTCTGGCCACCGATCCCCGGCGGGAAGAACTGGCCAGCCGGGTCGGCCAGCGCATTGTTCGCCTGGTGGAAGAAAATCTCCGTCCTTCGGACCTCTTGTCTCCGGACGCTTTTCGTAATGCCCTGGCGCTGGATATGGCCCTGGGCGGCAGCACCAACACTATTTTACACACCCTTGCCATTGCTCACGAAGCCGGAATTCCCCTGGAAATGCAGGTGGTAAATCAACTGGCCGCCCGGGTACCCTACCTGTGCAAGGTGAGTCCGGCCACGCCCCGGGTCCATATGGCCGACGTGGACGCTGCCGGGGGTGTTTCCGCCATTTTAAGAGAGCTGAGCCGCCTGGAAGGGGTGATTGCTCCGGAAACTCCTACCGTGACCGGACAAACCCTGGGCGAGAATGTGGCCGGGGCGCGTATTCGAGATGAGGGAGTGATTCGCCCGCTGGAACACCCTTTTGCTCCTCAGGGCGGTCTGGTGGTGTTGTTTGGGAATCTGGCGCCGGAAGGCGGGGTGGTTAAAGTGGGAGCGGTGGTTCCCGGGATGTTGGTGCACGAGGGGCCGGCCCGGATTTTTGAATCCGAAGCGGCGGCGCTGGAAGGAATTGCCCGGGGAACTATTCAACCTGGGGACGTGGTGGTGATTCGCTACGAAGGACCGAAAGGAGGTCCGGGGATGCCGGAAATGTTGGCACCCACCAGCGCTATCATGGGAATGGGGTTGGGAGACAAGGTGGCACTCATTACCGACGGCCGTTTTTCCGGAGGCACCCGGGGAGCTTGTGTCGGCCATGTCTCTCCGGAAGCCGCCGAACGGGGACCCATCGCCATTCTCCGAAACGGCGATCGCATTCGCATCGACATTCCCAATCGCCGGCTGGACGTCTTGTTGCCCGAGATGGAAATAGCCCGGCGGTTCGCGGAGCTACCGCCCTTCGAGCCGCGCATCAAGTCCGGGTTTCTGGCGCGTTACCAGCAACAGGTGACTTCTGCCAGCCGGGGCGCCATTCTGAAAAATCCGTGGTCTTAAAATAAAAAGGAGCACCCCATGGGAAATAACGGATCAGCAATGAAAGGGGCGGAGATTTTCTTCGAGTGTCTTCGCCGGGAAAGCGTGGAATACATCTTCGGAATGCCCGGAGGTGCCACCATTCAAATCTACGATCGGTTGTACGATCTGGATTTTTTCCGCCACATATTGGTGCGGCACGAGCAGGGGGCTACGCACATGGCGGACGGTTACGCCCGGGCATCCGGCAAAGTGGGGGTGGTGTTGGTCACCTCCGGACCCGGGGCCACCAATACCGTAACCGGAATTGCCACCGCCTACATGGATTCCACCCCGCTGGTGGTATTTACCGGCCAGGTTCCCACCCATCTGATCGGCAACGACGCCTTTCAGGAAGCGGACATTATTGGTATTACCCGCCCGATTACCAAACACAGTTTTCTGGTGCGGGACGTAAACGACCTGGCGCCTTCCATCCGCAAGGCGTTTTACCTGGCGCGCAGCGGTCGGCCGGGACCCGTGGTGGTGGATTTACCCAAAAACGTCATTAACCACACAAGCGCGTTTCGTTATCCGGAAACGGTGGCCATTCGGGGGTACAAGCCCACCTACCAGGGACACCTGAATCAGATCAGAAAAGCGGCGAAGGTCCTTAGCGAGGCCAAACGGCCCCTGCTGTACGTGGGTGGAGGTGTGATCATGTCCGGGGCTGCGCAGGAGCTGCGCTATTTTGCCATCGAGAACCAGCTGCCGGTTGCCACCACCCTGCAAGGATTGGGGGCGTTCCCGGCCACCAGCGAGCTGTCTCTGGGAATGCTGGGAATGCACGGGATGTACTGGGCTAACCAGGCCGTGAATCATTGCGACGTTCTGGTGGCGCTGGGAGCCCGTTTCGACGACCGCGTTACCGGTAAACCGGACACCTTTGCCCCGGGAGCATACAAAATCCACGTGGACATCGATCCGGCTTCCATCGACAAAAACGTAACGGTAGACAATCCCATTGTGGGCGATGT
>JAJRXE010000239.1 GCA_024276455.1 Calditrichota bacterium | reverse complement strand
TGCAGGGCGGCACCTCGTTCGTGCCAATCGTGGTGGTCCCGGTAAAATTGCCTGATCAAATTTTCTGCAAAGCTTGAAGAAGAGAGTTGAGGCAGCAGAGAAAGAACCGTTATTCTTACCGCGGGATTGGGATTTTGAAGAGCATGTTCAAGAAAAGATGCCGGGTTTTTTTGCGGTAATTCTCTCAACAACTGCAGCAATGCAATCTGCGTGTACCACGGAACCCGGTTAAACAAACTCTGATAGGCCATGAGAGGAACAGTTACTTCTGGCTGGTTGTTGCCAGTCGAAGGACCGGCCGCACCTGATACTACCATTTGACGAAGAGCTTTGGCGAGGAAAAAAACGGTAAAATGGTCCGCTTGAAAAACAAGATTCTGAACCGCTTGAAAGTAATTTTTGTTACCCAACCGGTACACGGCGTAGGCGAGGCGCCATTTAAGTTCCGGGTCGCGGGATGTTTGAAGTAATTGCAGCAATTCTGCTGAAAGGTCGGGAGTTTTAATTCCCCGGTAAGCCAGCCGTCCGATGGCCACGGCGGCTGCTTTTTGCAGGAACGGGGAGTTCCCGGCCAGCACCGTTTTTAAGAAAGACAACGATTGGTCTGTCCCGCGTTTCCCCAAAGCTTCGATTAAAAGAAAATGAGTGGTGTCTTCTGAGAGAAACCGGCTTTTCAGGAACGAAAGAATAATCGCTTCAACCCTGGCGGCGGGCAGTTGTCCCAGGGCAAAAGCGGCGGTTGCCTGGACCTCCGAATTCGTATCTTGAAGAAGGGGAATCAGGATTTCCACCGCATTTGTATCCTGAATTCTGCCCAGGGCTTCCGCCGCGGTTCTTCTGGTTTTCGGATCTGAATCGTGAAGCCAGTCGGCAAATCGGGGTGAAAAATCTCGCAGGTACTCCTGCAATTTTATTTCCTGGACGGTGGGAGAAAAAGCCCGGGAACAGGTTAAAAAAAGAAAAACTAAAAGTAGGAAAAAAAATTTCATTCCATTTTCCTGAATATCGTTGACATCAATTTAAAAACTTTTTTTATTTAAGCAAGCTTATTTCCGGTGTGGAATTGAAGGCCGTAGAAACAGGGTTGTTGAAAGGTCAGTTTCTCTTGCCTTGACAAAATTTGGTGGAATGCTTATATTTTTCCTCTGAGTTTTTACAAAGGAAATGCTGAATGCCCATTGAAGACCATTATTTTACGGTCGAGCAGTTCTTTCGACATCAGACAAAGGTAAAAGGCTCTGTTTTTATTGGCTCTTTATTTCCTGCCCAAACTCAATATCAGGCAGAAGAAAAGATCGAGCGGATGCGCAAAGAATTTTACGATGCGACCCATAACTGTTTCGCCTACCGTATCGATTCAAATACGTTTCGTTATTCCGACGATGGAGAGCCCGCTGGAACGGCGGGGAAGCCGATTCTGTCCATGATTGATAAATACAAATTGCAGAGGGTGGTTCTGGTGGTTACCCGTTACTTCGGTGGAACCAAGCTGGGAACCGGAGGGTTAATTCGTGCTTACAGTGAGTGTGCGGAACAGACTATCGTAAAGGCGCGCATCGTCGAAAAAACGAACTACCGCCGACTAACGGTTGGTTACCCCTTTGAAGCCACTCGACAAATTTACCAACTGGTTAAAAAGAAGGGAATTCAAATCCAGGAAGATGCCACCCCGGAAGGCATGAGAGCCGTTTTGCAAATTCCTGCCTCTCAGATTGCAGAGATTAAATCCCAACTGATTCACTTGACCTCGGGTAAAATAAAATTTTTGGAATAGCATGAATATTGTAGTGGACCACATCCAGAAGAAGTTTGGGGAAACCCCCATTATTAAAGACCTGTCTTTCCAGGTGGAATCGGGACAGGTGCTTGGTTTGCTGGGACCAAATGGCGCCGGCAAAACCACCACCTTGCGAATGATTCTGGACATCCTGCGTCCGGATGACGGCAGCATCACTTTCGAAGGGAAGAAAATCAATCATCATATTCGAAACACCATTGGCTACTTACCGGAAGAAAGGGGCATTTACCAGAAATACAGCGTGCTGGACACCTTGATGTATTTTGGACGATTAAAGAATCTGTCCAAGCGGAAAAGCCATGTGGAGGCAGTGCGTTTGTTGGACCGATTCGGTATGATTGAATATCTGGATGTCCCGGTTTCTCATCTGTCAAAAGGCTGGCAGCAGAAACTACAATTTTTAATTACCATCATCCACGACCCGGAAATTATTATTCTGGATGAGCCGTTTTGGGGGCTGGATCCGTTGAATCAGGAAATGTTGCGAAAACAGATTCTCCAGTTTAAGGAGAAAGGCAAAGTGGTGCTTCTGTCCACCCACCAGTTAAACGAAGCCGAGGCTTTGTGCGATTACTTTGTGATGATTGACGAGGGAGAGGTAGTATTAAAGGGCAAATTAGAAGAAATTCGCCGGGATTTTCAGGAAAATATGGTAATTATTGAAACGGAAGAGAACCTGGAAGATTTGAAGAAAATCCCTCAGATTCAAAAAATTGTTGTGGAGAACCGACGGGCCATATTGCATATCGACAAAAATGTTTCTCTGGCACCGGTGCTGCAAAGAATTGTCAGTACGGTGAATATTACAAAACTGGAAGTGAACAAGCCAAGTTTAAATGATGTCTTTTTAGAAACCATACGGCAAAGAAGAACGGAAGCAAAATGAAACAGCTCTGGGTTATTATTTCCTGGGAATTTTTCCGACATTTTAAGTCGCGCAGTTTTTTAATTGCCACCTTTATTTCGCCCTTGATTTTTTCTCTGATCGTTCTGATTCCCTCTTTCTTTTTGAGCGATGCCGGGACACAGGTACCCCGGATTATCGGCTGCGTGGAACTGGACTCTACCCGTATTTGTGAGAAAATAAAGGCGCGCCTGGACGATTTGTTCTTTTTTACCAACCAGGCTCCATCGGTTCATCTGGTGAAAATAGAGGGGGACACCACCGATTACCTACGTGCCCAGTTTAAAAAGGTGGCCCGTCTGAAATCCGAACTGGACAGTCTGGAGAATGTGTACAACACCATTAAAGAGAGGCGCAAGTACATCTACCAGAAACCCAAAACTCGTACCCGGGAGAAATTGCTGCGGCAAACCTACGAAGAGTTGCTTCAGGCCCGAGAAAGTCGGGATATGACGTTGCTGGAATACGAAAAGCAAAAAGCCCGGGTCGATTCTGCCTGGCACGATGCCCTGATTCGCAAAGCCGATGAACTACTGCGTACGCAGACGCTGGAAGGGTACATTCTGGTCAATCGAGAGGATTTCGAAGCCGGGCGGGTGGAATTTCATTCCCTGTTACCGGCGGGATTTTTGCAGATTGAACCGCTGCGCCACGCACTTCAGGTGGCGGTGGTAGAAGAGCGTCTGAACAAAGAAGGCATCCGCGTCGATAAAATTCAGGAATGGCTCCATCCGGTGGAAATCCGGGAGATTCAACTCCAGGGAGAGAATAAACAAGAATTCGATTTTATGGTTAATTACCTCGGTCCCATTATTCTGGTGCTTTTCCTGTTTATTAGCATTTTTACCTCCAGCGGATTTTTATTCAATGGGGTGTTGAAAGAAAAAACCAATCGCGTTATCGAGATTTTGCTCTCTTCGGTTTCTACCCTGCAATTAATGGCCGGGAAAATTCTGGCGCTGGGCTTTCTGGGAATTTTGCAGATTTTGATCTGGTTTGGCCTTACGGCTTTGCTCATTGGATTGCAGGTGTTAAACATTCACCAGATTAATTTTCTAACCCTGCAGAATGCGGGCCTGTTTTTACTCTACTTTGTGCTTGGCTACCTTTATTTTGCCTCTATTTTCGTTGGGGTGGGATCCCTGTTTTCCAGCGAAGAAGATGCTCATCATCTTAACCAATTCATGCGACTCTTGTCCATTTTCCCGATTTTGCTGGCGATTTTAGTGCTGGAAATTCCCAATTCTCTAATCGTGCGCTTGCTATCTTTCATTCCACCACTTACCCCCACGTTTATGATCTTGCGTACCCCGTTTGGAAATCCCCCGGAGATTGATTACTTAATTTCGACCGCGATTATGGTGGTGTCCATTGTCATCAACATTTTCTTCGCAGCTCGCCTGTTTAAAATCGGCAGTCTGTTGTACGGTAAAAAACCAACCTTCCGGGAGATTTTTAAATTGGCATTTAGCCGTCTGTAGTCCAAAAAAGAGGCGCTGCCGTAATGGACAGCGCCTCTTTTATGAGTGGGAGAACACCTCCCATTCGCAGAGTTTCAACTATTCTTCCTTTTTGTTCTCCTCCTTTTGGTCTTTCGCTTCCTCGCTTTCTTCCGTTTGTTCCGTTGTTTCTTCTTCTTCCTCCTCTTCCTCTTTTAACTCATCATCTTCCCGCTCCAACAAGTTTTCATCTTCCTGAATTTTGTAAAGAACAATATAAATCAAGGTCAACCCGGCATTTCCGATAGCTTCGCCGTAAGCCAGAACAATACCACCACCCAGAATCAGGAAAAAAGCAAGAATATAGGAAGAGAACGCCACCAGTCCGGATAGGGAAGCCGGTGCGGGGTGATGCTGGGCTAAATAAATGTAATCCCCCAGATTCCAGGGGAGTAAATGGGTCCACTGGTAAATAGCCGGTACCGCTTTGTCCAGCAGATGGAGAGCGTACTCGCTGAGTTGTACCATTTTCTCGCCCATTCCAATAGTAAACAGACCCACAAACGTTAAATAGGACAGTTTTACCACCGCGGCGAAAATGAGGATTCCCACCACTTCAAGAACCGCCACGATGGTGCCGTAAACCAGAATTCGCCAGAACTGATTAAATGTGATGCTAAACGATTGGAAAACACCCCCCAGGGCGTCTTCGTCGGAGGTGGCAATAATGGCCGGTACAAAGAAAATGCCCACCACAAAAACCACTCCGATAAACAAAAGCATGAGGGCGGCAAACATCAGAGGGAGGGAAAACAGGGCGGTGCCAAGCTCACCCAGATAGGGAATCCGAGCAATGAATCCCAGCACAATCGCTCCGACGATCATAAAAGCGATCATGAGCGCAAAGGTAAACATGGCGCCAACCACGGAAATCCACTTGCGGAGGGCAAATTTGTACGCCTGGGTCCAGGTGTAGAATAACTCGTCCCGTAGAACCATGTAAACAGCCCGTGAAACGGCCGTGTTGGTCATGAGGATGGTGGCCAAGAACAGAAACAAACCGATTAGATAAAGCACGATTCCGTACCAGGGAGCGGAAAACCCAAAGGCACAGGGAAGCAAACCGAACCGAAACCAGATGGTCGTAAAGCTGTAACCACTAATCAGTAAACTGAGATAGCCAAAAATTAAATAGATCAGATACCCGGCTAGTAATCCCAGCGAATTAATCCAGATTCTCTGCAGGCTTAAAGCCAGGCGGGGTGCACGAAACAAATCTTTAAAATTGAAATGTAATTTTTTCATAGCGCCTCCTACTTTTTAGATCTTTCCTTGAAATTTTAAATCTCCAACTTCACATTTTACAAATAAAAAACGATTTTGTCAACCTCGTGCCCGGCGGTTTTTTCCTGGGAAAGCATGAAATGGTTCGGGCTATGAACACAAACTCAAGAGATTCTGATCGTTTAAAGAAAATCTTTAAATTTCCGGAATACCTCTTCCAGGGGTGGCATGTGTAACTGCCTGGTTTTTATGCGAGCGCTCTCTAAAATTTTCACCGATGCGGTATGAAAATCCTGATCACGGTGTTTGTCGGACAGGTAAATAACTTCCTTGATTCCTTTTTGGGCAATCTGTTTAGAGCATTCGTTGCAGGGAAAAAGGGTGGTGTAAATCCGGCAATTTTCAAGATTGCTGGTGGTGGAATTCAGGATTGCATTGGCCTCGGCATGGACAACATAGGGATATTTCGTATCCAGCCAATTGCCTTCCCGATTCCAGCTAAAGAGCGATTCGTCCACTCCGGCCACAAAACCGTTGTAGCCGGTTCCGATGATGCGATTCTTCTCGTTCACAATCACGGCCCCGACTTTGCTGCTGGGGTCTTTCGAGCGCAGAGAGGTGAAGATTGCAATTCCCATGAAATATTCGTCCCAGCTCAAGTAAATCTTTTCCATAGCCCCTCCGATTTTGTACCCAGTGTACACGAAAAGAAGAATTCTGACCTTTGCGAAGCTTCTCCCTGGAAAGATGAAATTGAAACGTTTCGGATGCAAATAAAAAATTTTTTCTGATAAGCGGTTGAACTACCCAGGCAGGGTTGGGAGCCAAAAAGACTTTTTGATTTTGACGGACATCTCCGTATTTTACCAATTGGAATGGGAACAAAATGGAGAGAAAGTCGCAAAAAGAGTAAACTGAGCTGGAGAGACCGTGTTTAAAAACGTTTATCGCTTCAAAGGAAATTTCAAGAGCTTTTTATTTGTATTGGCTACTGTGTTGATAATGGGGTTCTTGTATTACACCCAGTTGCTGGTTAACGAGTTGCAGCGGCAGTCGCGGGAGTTTTTGACCTTTCGAATCAAAATTTTTGAGGAGAATATTAACCGGGAAAACGTGGAGGATGTGAGCTTTTTCTTTAACGAGGTGATTCAGCAGGCAGATTACCCGATTATCTATTCCGACCAGTCCAATCAGCCGCTGTTTTGGAGAAATGTGGATATCCCGGAAACGTTAAAAGCGCCTTACCCGGAGAAAGTGGTTCAAAAGCTTAAAAAACTCATCGAGAAATTCGACCGCACCAACAAACCGATTCCAATTTCTTACCAGGGTACCGTGCTGGGATACTACCATTACGGGGAATCAAAAATTATTCAACGTTTGCGCTGGTTGCCCTACATTGAGATTATTGTGGTAGCCCTGTTTATTTTGATTGGCTATTCGGGATTCAGCTCCATAAAGAAGAGCGAGGAGCGATTAATTTGGGTGGGCATGGCGAAAGAAACGGCCCACCAGTTGGGAACGCCGCTTTCTTCGCTGATAGGGTGGTTGGAATATCTGAAAACGGCGCCCGAAAAGGTTGAGGAAATCGTTCCGGAAATGGAGCGCGATCTGGAGCGTTTGCAGAAAGTGACCAACCGTTTTTCTCAGATTGGCTCCCCTCCGGATCTGCGCAAAGAAAATTTGCCGCCGATTATTGAGGAAATCGTACAATATTTTCAGCGCCGCTTACCTCAAAACGGCCTCAAAATAAAATTACGCACCGAGATTAACCCGCAGCTTCCCCGGGTGCTTTTAAACAAGGACCTGTTCTCCTGGGTATTGGAGAACCTGGTTAAAAACGGAATTGATGCGCTGGAAAACAGCCAGGGAGAAATTTTGATACGAGCGGATTTTTTGGATTCGGGTAGAATTTTTGTGGACGTTAAAGATACGGGTAGGGGAATTTCCTCCAGAGATCGTAAAAATATTTTTAAACCGGGTTTTAGCTCCAAGAAACGAGGCTGGGGCCTGGGACTGAGTCTGGCCAAGCGCATTATTGAGGAGTATCACGGGGGAACCTTGCAGTTAAAAGAATCCAGTCCCGGACAGGGTTCCACCTTTCGGATTATTCTCGATATTGAAAAATAGGACCCCTGCAATTTTTAAAATTGACAAAAGCAGTTGCTCCGGCCACGATTCGCAAACACGCTAACCTCCTGGAAACACTGGAAATAGTCAGATCTGAGAAAAAGTGGAGAAAAAATGGCACAAATTTTGTACTAAAAAGAAAAGAAGAAGTACCTCATATTTACCTCCTTCAAAGCCCGGGTTGCCTCCAAACTTTTCCCCGGGCTTTTTTATTGCGCATGCGCTTTAAAGATTTTTTCGCCCGCCCGTACCGGGAATGGTAAGTGGTTCTCCTCCGGTGGAAGGGCGCAGGTGTAGCGTGGATTGTAGGCGCAATAGGGATTGTAAGCCAGATTGAAATCCACCACGTAATGATTTTCAGCGTTTTCCACCAGATCGATGTAGCGACCCGCTCCGTAAGTTTCCTTGCCGCTGGTCTCGTCGGTAAATCCCAGAAACAGATATTTTTGCAACGAGGTGTCTTCCCGAAGGATTTTGTAAACCTGAAGGCGGTATTCTTTCCCCTGGTAAGTAAACGGAAAGTACCCGTATTTCAGGGCGGGACGGAGGTCGCCCTTGGTGCCGATAATAGTGTCCAGAATGGTGGAGTCGTAACGAACAATGGGACCTTCGAAGCGCAGAGACAAATCCATCGGAAAATATTTTAACCCCCTGAAGTGCTTTTTGTCCTCCGGAAGTAGAGGCGACCAATCTTCGGTGGCGAAGGCCAGGTCTTTTGCCTGGCGCTCTTTGAGAATCTGGGAAACAATTTTTTGCTCTTCTGGAGAATAAGCTGGTTGCTTCTGGGAACAACTAACAAAGAACAGAGCAATTACCAGCGGTATTAGAATATTTTTCATTCGAAACTCCGTGACCGGCGATCTGACCGGTTAGTCCGTTCAGGGGTTTATTCAATGACCACCGCGGTGCCGCAGGCGGTTACCATTAACATGCCATCGCGCACCACTTCGTAGTCAATATCTACTCCAACAATGGCATTGGCTCCCAGCGAGCGAGCCTGTTCTTCCATTTCTTTTATGGCCACCTGGCGGGCGTCCGCCAGTTTTGTTTCATAAGCGGCCGAACGACCGCCGACAATATCGGTAATGCTGGCGAAAAGGTCGCGGACAATGTTTGCACCCATTATCGCTTCGCCGGCCACCAACCCCTTGTATTCTTTAATCCGTTTACCTTCGATGGAAGGTGTTGTAGTAATGATCATGTTTGTCTCCCGCTAATCTGATTAAGAAAGTAGGTTCGGCAAATCGGCAATTGATTCGATGATGTGGTCTGGCTTGATTTTTAATTTTTCCAGCAGGTAACTGCGAAACTTGCCGGTTTTAACCGCGATGGTTTGCAAGCCGGCCTTTTTGCCACCCTGAATATCGGCCTCCAGATCGTCTCCAACGATGGCCACCTTCTCCGGCGGCAGATTCAGCAATTTCACCCCTTCCAGAAAAAACTCCCTGCGCGGTTTGCCAATGACAATGGCCCGTCTGTGCGAGGCGTATTCCAGAGCAGCTACCAGGGCACCGGCGTCAATCGTCAGGCCTTCCGAAGTCTGCCAGTAGCGGTTCTTTTGCAGAGCCAGCAGACGGGCTCCCCGCATGAGAAGTCGAAAAGCCTGGTTTAACCTGTCGAAAGAGAGGTCGTTTCCCACGTCGCCGACCACCACGTATTCCGGTTGGCCGGAGGTGATTTTAAAGTCGCGGAAATCGTGAACAGCGCTTCCGGAAAGAAAAAGGTGAATAGCCGACACATGTCGTTGTTTTAACCAGTTTACAGCGGCCAGGGGAGCGGTTAAAATCTGCTCCTGTTCAACGGACAAACCGAAACGTTTCAACTGGTGCCACACATTCACCCGACTTTTCCGGGTGGTATTGGTGATGAGCAGAAAAGGAATGTTTTGTTGCTGCAAATAGTGAAGGGTTTCCGCGGCGCCGGGAATGGAGTGATTTCCGGTGATTAAAACACCATCAATATCGATTAAAAATCCGGAAATTTGTGGGGCGCTCATAGGCCAACAAAGACTCTGGTGGTTTGAAAGTAAAGGGAGCGACCAAAAAATAACGTTATTTGCCCGGCATGGCCTTACTTTTAGGTCGCTCCCGAAGTTTTTCAGGCGTTTGCTTCCGGGGCGGCAGCTTCTTCAGCCACTTCCGCCGGAATTCTCACGACGAAAGATTTGGTCGGACAACGCTTTACAGCCATCTCAAAATCGTCCCAATCGGGAGGAATGGCCGGCATATTGTCCTGCATCTTTATTTTCCCGGAAGGGGTAATATTGGGTTTGGCGCACAGGGTACAACCTATGCAGCCGACTGAACAGACCTGCCGGACTTCTTTCCCGGAATCTTTGTTCACGCAGCCCAAATACACTTTTTGAGAACGGGGAATCAGCTCCATAATGCCTTTGGGACAGGCCTCTACACAGTTTCCGCAACCGGTGCATTTGTCTTCGAACACGGTGGGCAGGCCGTTGTCCAGCATGGCCATGGCGTCGAAAGGACAGGCTTTCACACAGGAACCGAAGCCCAAACAACCGTACACGCAGGCCTTGTGTCCTCCCTGGACCAGTACCGCCGCATTGCAATCTTCAATTCCTTCGTATTTGAATTTATCTTTGGCTACCCCCTTGGCGCCCTGGCAACGTACCACCGCCACCATCGATTCGGTGGCTTCGGCCTCCACGCCAAGAATCTCGGCAATCTGAGGAACCAGGTCCGGTCCGCCGGGAGCACACAAGGTTACCGGGGCTCCCTCATTGATGATTGCTTCGGCATAATTGCTGCAGCCGGGATACCCGCAACCGCCGCAATTTGCCTGTGGTAATAAAGCGTTTATTTTCTCGATGCGGGGATCTTTCTTAACGTAGAAGATTTTGGAGGCGTAAGCCAGAATCGCACCAAATAGCAATCCCAGACCGCCCAGAGTAATCAGCGATGACAAAATTTGTGGACTCACTTCCAACACCTCGTTTTTAAAATCCTGTGAAAAAATACACCTTTACGATTTTTATGTCAAGAAAATAGATATTTTGTTCCGCCGGGTTGCTTCCGGGGACGGGGGAAATGGTTTGCCCCTTGGTTAAGACGGAACAGTGTGGGCATAACGGAAATTTTTAAGAAGGTGGTAGTTGTAAACTGTTTAATAACATGGGTTTAGCTGTTGGTTGGCTCGGTAGGGGTGGGCAGGCGACTCTCTGGTCAGCTGTTCGGGAGTAAAAAAGGCTCCTTTATTATTTTAGAGCTCCCGCGTGGCAAAACCGTTTTCGGGGGTGTTGGGTTCGTCTGCGGGGCGTTGAATGGAGGGAGATGGTATTTGATGAAAGCAGATTCCCTGCGGTCCGCTATATTTAAAAAAAGAGCTTCACCACTCCGGTGAAGCTCCTTTTTTAGAGTACCGCCCGATTTTAAAAAGATTACC
>JAJRXE010000238.1 GCA_024276455.1 Calditrichota bacterium | reverse complement strand
GCGTTTTTGACCCGGGCATTTCTTATCGCCGTCATGCTGATCTTCTTTGTGCTGGTTACTCAATTTAATTCCGTAACCCTGCCTTTTGTCATCATGATTTCGGTATTTCTCTCCTTTTTTGGGGTGTTTTTCGGCTTGCTGGTCACCTTCATGCCTTTTGGCATTATCATGACCGGCATCGGGATTATTTCGCTGGCCGGGGTGGTGGTAAACAACGCCATCGTCCTGATTGATTACATTCAGAAATTGCGCGACCGCGGGATAGATAAATTGGAAGCGATTGTGCAGGGCGGGAAAACCCGTCTCCGCCCGGTGATTCTTACCGCTATTACTACCATTCTGGGACTCATCCCCCTGACGGTCGGCATCAACATCGACTTTATCGGATTGTTTAAGGGCGATTTCAGCAAATTCATTCAACTCGGGGCAGAAAGCTCCCAGTGGTGGGGCAATATGGGGGTCGCAGTCATTTTCGGACTGCTATTCGCTACCGGACTCACCCTGGTGATTGTGCCAGTGCTCTATTTCATTCTTAGCGACGCCATCACCGACCTGTTAACTCGTTTCGGCTGGCAACCCGCCGCGGCGGAAGAATCGACACCGGAAAAAAGCCTCTGAGATGCTGCCCAGCGCCAAATAAGAACGGCGGGTATAATCCCCGCCGTTCTTTACACCTTTGTACCCTGAGTTTACGAACCCAGCAGGTTTTTAATTTTCATGGCAATCTCTTCCGGGGACCCCGAACCCACTTTCACATCTTTCACAATCCCTTCTTTGTTCACAAAAAACAAAGTGGGAATTCCCTGAATCCGGTAGGCCTTAAATACCTCGGTATTTTCGGCAATGGCTACCGGATAATCAATACCTAAGCGTTTCACGAATTCTTTAATTTTTTTAATTTCGACTTCCGGTTTCACTTTCCCGAGAGATTCTTTATCATCCCGGTAACTGCCGTAGAGGCGGGTGTACCCAATGACCACCAGTTTTTTTTCTTTATTCTTATTGTACTCTTCCACCAGATGTGGAATGACCTTTCGGCAGGGACTGCACCAGGGCGCCCAGAAATCGATCACCACCGCTTTGCCGCGTAATTTTTTCCAGTTCAGTTTACCGGAGTTAACCCAGACCTTCGCTTCGATGGCCGGAGCTGGTTTATCAATCATATCAAAAAGGTTCAGGGTGGAGCGCAGAGAGATCATGCTCCGGGAATTGCCTTCCTTCTTGAAGCGCTCGATCCCCTCATTCAGAATCTGGCGGGCCGCCTCCAATCCCTGCTCGTCTTTGGCCATGTAAGCCAGATTCTCGTACATATATCCCACGTACCCCTTTAAATCGTCGGGCAGGTTCTTTGCCTCAATCAGAATCCGGGTGTACTTTTTCCGGGCTTCCGGTGTCGGGGCATCAAAAGCAAAGTTGAGGCAGATATGGTAATACTTTTCATCTTTTTCCAGTTTGTCCGCAATCTGTTCAAACAGCTTAAAAGATTCCTCTTTTCGTTTGGTCTTCTGGTACAATTGCACCAGAACAAACTGGGCTTTCACGCTTTCGGGAGAATTATTTTTCACAATTTGTTTTAACTTCTGCTCTGCTTCGTCGGTGCGCCCCAGATCGAGCAGCACCTGGGCCCGCCACAATTCCATGGCGTCGGTTGCCGGGGCGTCTTTGTATTTCTCCAGCAGCGCCTCGTAGGACGCGTCAACAATTTTCTTCAGGCTGTCGAAGGTAGCCCGGGAACGCACGGTTTTCAATTTCTGGCGGAAATCCTGTTTAATAGCCGTATATTCCTGTTCCGCCTGCCGCGCCTTGTCGCCGGTACCGCAACTCCAGAACAACACCACTGCCAGTAAAAACAGACCAAGTTTCTTTTGCATAAAACATCCTCCTGTAAATGTTAAATAAAATTTTAGTTCGCCCGAACGGGATTTCTCCTACCCTTTTGGCAGATGACAATTTTAATTATTCTCGATAAGAAGGAATTGTTCCTTTTTTGATCGGTTCAAAAAAATAATTTTCATCGTCCAATGTACCGGCAATAAATTTAACAATCGCTTTGCACCTCTTCAACACAATTGCAAAAATGGACTCAGCAAGGGCATTCCGCTGTTACAAAAGAATACCCTCGTGTCGCAATAGCCATTCTTTCCGCCAGATTCCGCCCGCATATCCCACCAGTTTTCCGTTGCGGCCAATAACCCGATGGCAGGGCACCACAATAGCCAGGGGATTAAGCCGGTTTGCCGCTCCCCGGCAATAACCGCCTCCGCCGTCCCCCAATCCACCTCCGCCTCACACCCCGCCTCGGGATCGCACGGCACAAATGCCTGCGGCGCATCTACTCCCAGGATGATT
>JAJRXE010000237.1 GCA_024276455.1 Calditrichota bacterium | reverse complement strand
GGCAAGGACGGTTGGGTGCGAGTGGTGATCTACAGTGGTTTGCCCGACCGGTTTGCGCGGGTGAAGGTGGTGTTTTTCGAAACCGATCGCGGCATGGAAGGGAAAATCCTTGCCGGGGTGAAAAAACAGCCCGAGAGCGTGCTGTTAAAATTCAAAGGTGTGGATACCCGCGAGGCAGCAAAAGCGTTGGTCGGTAAAGAAATTTTTGTGCTGGAAGAAGAAAAAATTGAGCTGCCAGAAGATACATATTTTATTCACGATTTGATCGGTCTAACGGTCTTTGACAGCCAGGGAAATCCGGTCGGGACGGTCAGCGAGGTGTTAACCGGAACCGGCAATGATGTGTATGTGGTGAAGTCGGCGGATCGGGAAGTGTTAATTCCGGCGGTGGGGGAGTTTGTCCGAAAAATCGACCTGGAAAAGAAAATCATGATTGTGCAACTGTGGGAAGGAATGTAAATGCGAATCGATGTGATTACCGTTTTTCCGAAGATTTTGCGCGACCCGCTGAACGAGAGTATTCTGAAGCAAGCAATCCGGCGGATCGATTTGCAGATTAACCTGATTGATTTGCGGGATTACGCCACGGACAAACACCGCACGGTGGACGATACGCCTTACGGCGGGGGACCCGGCATGATCCTCAAGCCCGAACCACTCTTTCGAGCGCTGGAAAGCATCTTCCAGGAAACCGGCGATCGGGAAACCGCCCGGGTGATTTTTCCCACCCCCCAGGGAGAATTGTTCACCCAGGAGAAAGCGGAAGAATTCAGCCGCCAGGAACATCTGGTGTTTATTTGCGGACATTACAAAGCGGTGGATCAGCGGGTGCTGGATGTGTGGGTAACGGACGAGATTTCGGTGGGCGATTTTATCCTCTCCGGCGGCGAAATCCCGGCTTTGCTGATGATTGACGCCACGGTACGGTTAATCCCCGGAGTGCTGGGCGACATCGAGTCTGCCCGGACCGACTCTTTCCAGAACTATCTGCTGGATTGCCCCTACTACACCCGACCGGAAAATTTTCGTGGCTTGCGGGTGCCGGAGGTGCTCCTCTCCGGACACCATCAGAAAATCGAACAATGGAGATTGGAGAAACGAATCGAACGAACCAGGGAGAGAAGACCCGATTTGTACCAGAAATATCTGGCAAGTACTAAGCAGAAGAAAAAATAAAAGAAACTGGAGGCAGTCGAAATGGATGTGATACATGGTGCCACGGCTAGCCAGATGCGGACCGACATCCCGGAATTTAAAGCCGGCGATACCGTCTCTGTGCACGTGAAAGTCATCGAAGGGAATAAAGAGCGAATCCAGGTATTTACCGGTGTGTGCATTAAACGCCACAACAACGGAATTAGCTCTACCTTTACGGTGCGCAAAATTTCCAACGGAATTGGGGTGGAACGGGTATTTCCTCTTTATTCCCCCCGAATCGAGAAAATTGAAGTGTTGCGAATTGGACGGGTCCGGCGGGCCAAGCTGTACTACCTGCGGCAACGGCAGGGGAAAGCGGCTCGTATTAAAGAGAAACGTCCCTCGTAGGCGATTCAACCCGGGAAAGCCGCTCTTGCCGAGCGGCTTGTTTTTTCCCCGGTGAACCTGACCCTCCCGTATTTTCCCCTTTCAGGAAACCAACAGCCGGAAAGGTTCCATGGCGCATCAATTCATATTCTTATGTCCGATTTGTCGGAGGGAAGACTCCGTCAGCGGTTCCCGCTGTCGCGAGTGCGGAAGCGAGATTGTTTTTCAAGCCGGGAAGTTTGTCACCAGCCGGGGGGCATGGACGCCGGTGGAGCTGGCGCACTGGATGCGCGAAAATATTTCTCTGCCACAGGATGCCCCAACGCTGTCCCGGCGCCGTGAAGGAATACCGGCTCCGCTGGCAGAGGCCGCCTTTCGAATCAGCCGAGAAGCGGTGTTGCGGCAGGGAAGGGCAGCGGTGCGCTTCAGCGGGTACCGTAATTATTTCCGCAGAACAATCGAAAAACCGGTGGCAGTGGCCCGGGGCAAACTTCTGTTGGTCGAAAACGCCTTCCTGTTTGTCAGTTCCACGGAAACTTTCCATTTTTGTCTGGGCGATTTAACCTGTGTTACCACCAACGGACATTATTTTGAATTTAAAATCAAGGGAGAGTCCTTCTACCAGATTGACTTTCGGGAGGAAAGCCCTTACAAATACGAGGTTCTCTTTCGCAAATATTTGCAGGAATATTACGCTCGCCAACGTCGAACCGTGCTGGAATTTCAACCCCGAATACGCTTTGCTGCCCCAACCCGGAAAATAGGGAGCGCGCCAGTAGCACTTCCCGATCAGCCGGCACGTCGCCGAGTACCGGAACGGCTGTTCATCTGGGCCATCCAATTGGTGCTGCGAATGTTTTTTCGCCTGCACCTTCGGGTGCGGGTGGAAGGAAAAGCCCACCTGCCCCGCGATGGTTTTTTCGTCGCGCTGGCAAACCATCAGAGC
>JAJRXE010000236.1 GCA_024276455.1 Calditrichota bacterium | reverse complement strand
TGGGTCGCCGTCATTCCCCGTCAAGCAATGATTAGTTCGATTTTATTCTTACTGGCCCAGAGCCGAATCTCCTCTGGCACGTTGCTGTCGGTAATGATGCGGTGCACCTCGGTCGGGTCGAGAATTTTGACGAATCCGCGATGTTCAAATTTGGAGGAATCGCACAGCACAATCACCTCCTCGGCGTTTTGGGCCATCAGGTGGTTCAGTTTGGCCTCCTGAACGTTCTGAGTAGTAAGCCCAAACTGGATGTCGAACCCATCGACGCCCAGAAAAAACTTCTGGACGTGGAAAAGTTTAATGAACTCTTCCGCCTGGGTACCCACCAGCGAGTAGGAGTTGCTTCTGAGCACCCCTCCCGGCATGATGACCTCGATCTGAGGGTACGGCGCCAGTTCGTAGGCAATGTTCAAAGCGTGGGTAATGACGGTCAGATTCTTTTTTTCCACCAGGTGTTTGGCGAAGAACTGGGTGGTGGTGCCGGAGTCCACGATGATGGTCTCGCCGTCGGAGACCAATTCGGCCGCTCGCTTCCCGATCCGTTCTTTTTCCCGCACGTGCATTTTTTGCTTTTCGTAAATGGGTAAATCCAGCGGACTGAAGTCTTTCCGCACCGCGCCGCCGTGGATTCGCCGCAGCAAACCGTTGCGGTGCAGAATCTCCAGATCGTTACGGATCGTCACGGCGGACACATTGAACCGGCGGGAAAGGTCTTCTACGGTCACTTTTCCGTATTCGTTGATTAATTCCAGAATTTTGCTGTGTCGTTCGGTCGATAGCATATTAATCACTTATTTTTGATTTAAGATAAATAAAAACAAAACGAAAGTCAATCACAATTTTGCTTCCCCGCCGGCCGGGCAGGAACCGGCGTTGGGGGAAACGTGCGGGGGAGGGAAGCGGTTGGCCGGAGGTGAGGCAATGCGATGGAATTGAGAGCGTGATTTTTTTGTGGTTGATTTGCTTCGTTCCATTCAGTATATTTGAGCCGTTTTTAAAATGCTGGCGCGTTCGTCTAGGGGTTTAGGACGCCGGCCTCTCACGTCGGTAACACGGGTTCAAATCCCGTACGCGCCACCAGAAAGAACGCCCGGATTCCTCCGGGCGTTCTTTATTTACCGCATAGGTCACTTTCAGCCGGTTTTTCAGGTCGGTCCCCCGGGTTCTCCCAATCGAATCCCATACCCGCTGCATTGAGAAAAGGGCCCGAAAATGCCCGGGCGCTTTGTACTTAACGGCGTTCTTTCCCGGAGGGAAAGCGTTAGGATTTTTTCCGGACTTCGCCGATGCGGTAGAAAGACAGATTGAACTTCTTCTCCAGCTCTAAAACGGCGGTCTCTTCCTCCGGTGCGACCACCACCACCAGGCCAATCCCCAGGTTGAAGGTTTGCCGCATGTCCTCTTCCGGGACGTTCCCCAGCTTCTGGATGAGGGTGAAGATGGGCGGCACCGGCCAGCTTCCGAAATGGAAATGCGGTTCCAGCCCTTCGGGCATGATTCGAAGAGTATTTTTGTACAAGCCGCCGCCGGTAATGTGCGCCAGCCCTTTCGGCGGAATCCGTTGTTTCAATTCTCGAATAACAGGGAGGTAATTGAGGTGGATTTTCAGGAGCTCCTCGCCCAAAACATTGTTAATCTCGGGGACGAAGTCATTCGGCCGGTAGTGCTGGAAGAGCACTTTTCGCGCCAGAGAGTAACCGTTGGTGTGCAGTCCGTTGGAAGCCAGTCCGATTAAGCGGTCGCCTTCCCGAATGGTGTGTCCGTCGATGATTTGGTCTTTTTCCACCACCCCGACAATGGTACCGGCCAGATCGTAATCGCCCGGCGCGTACAGGTCGGGCATTTCGGCGGTTTCTCCCCCAATCAGCGGAAGTCCGGCTGCTTTGCAGGCTTCCACAAACCCCTGGATGATCGCCTCGTACATCCCTTCTTCTAGCTTGCCGCAGGCAAAATAGTCCAGAAAGAAAAGCGGTTCCGCCCCGCACACGGCAATATCGTCGATGCAGTGATTGACCAAATCCTGCCCCACCGTGTGGTGGCGATTCATCAGGGTGGCTACTTTGAGTTTGGTGCCCACCCCGTCGGTGCTGGCAACCAGCACCGGATTCCGGTAAGCCTCCACTGGCAATTCAAAAAAACCGCCAAACGCGCCAATGTTTTTTAGCACGAACCGATTGTGGGTCTCCGAAATCGCTTTCTTTACCCGCTGCAGCGAGGTTTCAGCCTTTTCAATATCCACTCCGGCGTCACGGTAACGAATCGGTTGCTTTTTTTCAGTCACGGGCGCTGCTCCTTCTCTTAGTGTCTCCAGGGGGATTAGAGTTGGGTCCAATTTTTGAGTTGGTGCAGGTAAACCTCCCGCACCTGTTCGAAGAAATGTAAAACCTCCGGCTGACGGTAATCCGGGTACGTCCATTCGTTTACCTGAAAATGCCCCTTCCGGTAACGCAGATGAACATCGCCGAAAATTCCCCGTCCCAGATAGATTCGATGATCGTAATCTTTGGTGGTGGCCAGCACCAGCTTGGCTGCGGTGAGGTACCCGGGATCAATGTTTACCCGGCGCTTGCCCGTCCGGGCGTACCGGGCTTCCAGCTGGTTGGTCGCAATTTTAATGTCCGGAAGCTGCTCTACCGGAATGAGTTCCCGAAAGGAAACCATTTGTTTCGTTAGCCCCGCTCCCATTTCCGGCTGGTAATAATCGGTGAAGGTAAAAGCGTAGAGGGGACCCTCCAAATCAATGGGGGAGAAGATCTCCCCCAATTTTTTCTTCACTTCCGGTAAGTCAATTCCGGGTGCAAAGGTGATTGCGGCAATCAGTTTTACCGGCGGATGTGTTTTGATTTCACCCATTCAACTCCGTTAAATCGCGTTGTTCTCGTCTTCCCGGTACATCTCGTCAATAATGTCTTTGTAGCGTTTCTCCACCACGTTGCGTTTCACTTTAAGGGTGGGCGTCAGCTCGCCGCTCTCGATGGTGAAAGGATTCTTCAGCAGCCGGAATTTTTTAATGGTTTCGTAGCTGGCCAAATTCACCGAGAGTTTGTCAATCTCGTCCCGGATTAATTGAGTGATTTCCGGTTTTCTAAGCAGATCGTCGTCGTCCTTGAATTGAATCTGTTTCTCCTGAGCGTAGGATTTCAGATTGTCCAGTGCGGGCACAATGAGGGCGGAACAGTATTTCCGTTTGTCGCCCACCACCACCACCTGCTCAATGTATTTGGAAGTGATGAGCAGGTTCTCGATGGCCTGCGGTGCAACGTTTTTTCCGCCGGATGTGACAATGATGTTCTTTTTCCGGTCGGTAATGAAAAGAAAACCTTCCTTGTCAATGTAACCAATGTCTCCGGTGTGGAGCCAGCCTTCCTCGTCGATGGCTTCGCGGGTTTCCTCCTCATTCTTGAAGTAACCTTTCATTACATGAGGACCGCGGGTTAAAATCTCGCCGTCTTCGGCAATTTTAACCTCCACATTGGGAAGCGGCAATCCCACCGAACCGAATTTGAAGTTCCGCGGACGATTCACGGTAATCACCGGGGAAGATTCCGTCAGGCCGTAGCCCTCCAGCAGGGTCAGTCCGCCGGCGTTGAAGAATTCGTTGATTTCCCGGGAAAGCGGTGCGCCTCCGGAAATGAACATCCGGATCCGGCCGCCCACCCGCTCGCGCAGCTTGGAATACACCAGCTTGTCCGCTATGTTGTATTTGAATTGTAAAAATCCGGGTAGGGGACGTCCCTTCTGTTTGTACACATTGGCTTTGCGACCGACTTCGATTGCCCAGAGGAAGATTTTGCGTTTCACCGGAGACCCTTCTTCCAGCGATTCCATGATGCGGGCGTACACCTTTTCGAAGAAGCGCGGGACACTGGTCATCAGGGTCGGATGCACCTCCTGCAGGTTTTCCGCCACCGTCTCGATGCTCTCGGCGTAGGCAATGGTGGCGCCCACATGGAAAGCCAGAAAATGCCCGGCCATCCGCTCGAAGACGTGCGAGAGAGGTAAGAAGGACAAAAACGTGTCCTCCGAATTTACTTCGATGACCTCGATGGCGCCCTCTACATTGGAGAGGAAGTTGCCGTGGGTTAACATCACGCCTTTCGGCACTCCGGTTGTCCCGGAGGTGTAAATGAAACTGGCCAGATCGTCGCGGGTTACCTGCTCGATGGCTTTGTCCACCAGGTCGG
>JAJRXE010000235.1 GCA_024276455.1 Calditrichota bacterium | reverse complement strand
TTTATGAGAGAACGTTCGTTCGCCCTCCGGGCTCACTACCGTTCTCTCATTTCTCCGTTTACACAAAATTTGGGACACTCCCAAATTTATTCTAATTTTTTTAAGCAAGGATTGTTCTTCAAGCAGATAGGTATCATGAAAATTTATAGTTATCCTACTCCCCATTTTTTTTATAAGATTTAGGGCTTCTTGTACCGGCTTTATTTGTGACAACTCCTGTCTATTAAAACTAAATGAATAACCGGCGCTTAGGGAAATTAATTTCTTGCCCTCTAATTCCGTTTCGCGAACGTGTATGGCTTTTTGGGCAATGAATTGGGATGGTAAAAATATCATCAAGAATAAAAATATTACTAGTAACATATTTTTAAAATCGTCATCGTTTATCTGGCCGCGATATTCACCTA
Organism: Calditrichota bacterium; assembly: GCA_024276455.1. Lineage (GTDB taxonomy): Bacteria > Calditrichota > Calditrichia > RBG-13-44-9 > RBG-13-44-9 > JAJRXE01. Next base: position 5,393 of record JAJRXE010000235.1, on the reverse strand, counting down.
TCAATTGTTCTATGGCATAAAACCCGCTATTTAAATTGATAGTAGAAAATAATGAGAATATCTTCTTTACCGGTTTGGTATTAATTTCCGCTTTATCCTCAATCAGGGTTGATGGTTTCAGCGGAATGGTTAAATAATAAGTAAAAAATAACCCCGAAAAGGGTGATATATGCAATGAACCAATTTTTTCACGATATCCAATATAAGTTACTCTATATTTGTGTAAACCCGGTGGTAAAAACATGGTAAATTCCCCGTCAATATCTGTGCCAGCTTCCCAACGGGTTCCCTCAATAAATACAGTAGCACCCGGTAAAGGTTCATTAGAATCATTATCTACAATAATTCCCTGAATACGCGCCGGCCGATAGCTCAGTCCCCCCCCAATCAATACAAGAACAATTATGACAAAAATCTTTTTAAAACGATTTGTCAACCATCTGTTCTCGTTTTGCATTTTAACTTCCTGTTTCATAAGTCTTTCTTTTAAATGGGTTCATTATTTTACCATCTCATAGATTCTCAGACGAGCGAGGAGAAAATAATGCTTCTCTCAGAATGTTCTAAAAACAAACTCTCACCCGGATGAATCCGGATGCTCATCCGAATGAACGGGTGCCCGTTACCGGCGCACCGGCCCACGCTGGCTCCCCCGGGTGTCGTTTAAATCGATCACTGCTACCCAATCCAACACTGGTAAAGCACTCCTCGGTGGCGTTACCTCCAGGCTGGCTTATCCTCCACCACGGCTTCCTTTACCTGACCATCCTGCTGCACGGTTAGGTGCAGCCGCACCCACCCACGGATGCGACGCCCCTGCTGAACCTGATACACATCCTCAAAACGCACCGATACCCGCATCCCCTCCGGAAAGCCCCCAGCAACTGCTGCGCCTCCTGCACCGGCAACCCTATGGGATTGTTCTGTCAAATGTTCATTTAAAAACCCTTCTCCTCCAGCACCGTGTAGGTCACAACCCTGCTCTCCCGGGCAGGGAGGGTTAAGGAAAATCGCAGTTCATGGTTTTGTAACGTATAATCACTAGCCGGTATTTCCAGAATTTTTACCGGTTCTTCTTCAAAATGAACAATAATCAGCTTTAATATTATGGGTTCTGTTTTAAAGTTTCTGATTTCCAGTTCATAGGTCACCTGCAAGGAATCCTCACCAATTGGTGTCTTTTTCGTTACCCGATGCCATGCTTTAACATCAATCACCCGTCCCAGCAATAGCTGCACCCGGTCCAGTGCGGGAATACTGCCAATTTCCGTACTGGTAATATAGATTTTTTGCGTCCCTTTCGTTTTATATACCTGAAACTCTCCCGGGGGAAGGGCAAATCCCAAGCCATTCTCCTTGCGATTTTCAATCGTTAACCTTGCCTCCACCCAGGCTTTATCATGACTTACGGTTAACCAGTAATCTTTAGCGACTTTTACCTGAATAGGCGGGAAAAGGATCACCTTCTGGGGGACATTGTCGGGAAGAGGAATTGTATTTTTCAGACTGAACAGCTTAAAATCCGTAAAATTCTTTTCCTCAAAAGAACCGTAAGAAGAAACCGGCGGCCTGGCCAGATGCTGCTCAAAACGACGCATCACATACATGTGCCACAGGGAGTAATCGCTATATATTCGCGGTTCTCCGATAAGTATGCTCACCCTTGCCGAAGAAAAATCCTTCCCACAGTTATTTTTCAATTGTAACCATCCCATCAAACGGCATCTATTCTCCTTTTCATTCAAAAAAGCGGCATAGCTTACCTGCCAATCCATATCCTCTACCAGATACCCCAGTTCAAATTTTGCCAGACCCTTTCGGGCGCTTTCCACCTCCATAAAATAGGGCCGATAAAAATCCTCCGACTGGAAAAAAACCGTATCCTGTTCAAAAGAAATGCTATACGGTTCCTGCAATTCCAGGAAAATGGGTTGGTTTTGTTCACCTCGCAGATACAGTCGCTTTCCGGAAGCAAACCATTCGATAAGCCGACCGCTCACCTGTTGCCCATTTGCCAGAGAAATGTGGATTCGTTTGTTTACATTGTGGGCCAGCAAAGTTTCCAGGGACATGGACGGGGGGCGCCTGCCAATTCGATTCACCGGCACCCCATCGGTCAGGGGCCAGATATAAAAGCGGGAAAAATCTAACTGGCCGGGAAGAGAGGGAAGAACCACTTTCTGGATGCCTTTTTGGAGCGGAAAGGCGCGTTGCTCCTGAACAAATGCTTTATTTTTTGGCAGCAAAACCAGTTTAAAATCCTGTCCCGGTAAAAGTGAAATGAATAAATAAGCACAGAACAAAATTGTAATAATTTTGACCATAAATAACCTCCTAAAAATAAATCCTAATCTATTTGCGCCCCCGTTTGGCACCCTGTTACCCGGAAGACTCGATTCCGCGAAGAATGCCACGGGAACCATTTTTAACCTTCCATCCAAACCTTCTGGCCGCTGAATACCGATAAAATTTTTATTCTCGCCAGTTTTATTTCCACATCCCATAGGGAGGTACAGTGTTACAGTACCTAACACTTTCTGACTTCCTTGCCCATAAAACGCGTCCCGAAAAACCACTGGAGCATCCCTTTCGGAAAGATACGGCAACAGCCGCAGCGCTTCCTGAACGCTTTTCAGTAGCTAAACAGATTCCATCCTAAAACATTCATCTGCTGCTGCCAGAGGCACACCGAATGGTTCCGGAGGGGGAAGCAAACGGTTTTTACCGACCACCCGGATTGGTAAGCGAACCGCCAACGCAAATCCCCAATTGCTGCCACAACCCCGGACGATACTTACCGGAATCGGCCGCAAATACCCGGTATTTATACTTGCCTACTGTACCTGATGCTTTGATCACCGTTACAAAGTTTTTGACTGCTTCATCCGATACATCGTATTCTCCCCGGGCGTTAAACACCACATAATGGTTGAATTCACCGTTCACGACGGGATAGGCTAAACCGCCGAGCAATTCACCACTGGCAACATCCCAGAACAAAATAGTTCCATCCCAGCTTCCACTGGCCAGGTACCGGCCATCCGGGCTGAAGGCAACCGCAATTACTTCTCGCCTATGCCCCTTCAGCGTCCGCACCAGCCGACCACTGGAAACTTCCCACAACCGTACTGTGTTATTATCACATCCGCTGGCCAGATACCGGCCATCCGGGCTGAAGATTACGGAATAAATAATATATTCTTGTCCCTTCAGCACTTTTACCAACTCATCGTTGCCGATATCCCACAAACATATCGTATCATCTCCACTACCGCTAGCCAATGTGCGGCCATCCGGACTGAAGGCCAAAGAGCTCACCAAATCTGTATGTCCTGCCAGCACTGTTACAAAGCGCCCACTGGGAACTTCCCACACCAGTATCTTCTCATCCTCACTTCCGCTGGCCAGGTATCGGCCATCCGGGCTGAAGGCGACAGAATTTATACAATCTTCGTGCTCATTTAGCACCTTTAGTAGCCGACCATTAGGAACCTCCCACAAACGCACCGTTCTGTCCTCACTTCCGCTGGCCAGGTAGAGACCATCCGGGCTGAAGGCAATGGAAATCACAAAACTTTCATGCCCCTTCAGCATGCGCACCAGACGTCCACTATCTGCCTCCCACAAACTAATTGCATCCTCACCATTCCCGCTAGCCAAGATGCGGCCATCCGGGCTGAAGGCAATGGAGGTCAAACCTTGCAGATGCGAATCAAGGGCCCATATTAGACGACCATTGCGCATATCCCACAAGCGCACTATTCCGTCATTACTACCGCTAGCCAGAGAGCAACCATCTGGGCTAAACACTACGGAATAGACATCATCTTTTTTTGCTTTCAGTGTCTTTACCAGTTGACCGCTACCTATATCCCACAGACGAATTGTTGCTTCATCATTCCCACTGGCCAGGTAGCTGCCATCGGGGCTGAAGGCCACAGATCTTACCCAATCTGTATGTCCTGCCAGCACTGTTACAATGCGGCCGCTGGGGATCTCCCACAACAGTATCTTCTCATCCTCACTACCGCTGGCCAGATAGCGACCATTCGGGCTGAAGGTTACCGAAGTTACCTCACTTTCATGCCCTTCCTGCACTCGCAGCGTACGGCCACTGGAAACGTCCCACAACCGTACTGTCTTATCATTACTTCCGCTGGCCAGATAACGTCCATCCGGGCTGAAGGCAATGGAATTTACATTACTTTTATGCCCTTTCAGTTTTCTTTCTAAATGACCGCTGGAAATATCCCACAAACATACCGTCTTGTCCTCACTCCCGCTGGCCACATAGTGGCCATCCGGGCTGAAAGCTATCGAATTTACAGAACTTTTATGTCCCCCCAGCGTCCGCACCAGGCGACCACCAAGAACTTCCCACAACTGCACTATCTCATCCTCACTACCGCTGGCCAGGTAGCGACCATCCGGGCTGAAAGCTACTGAATTCACAGCCCCTTTATCTCCCTTCAGCACACGCACCAACCGACCACTCGCTACTTCCCACAACCATATCGTTTCATCCCGACTCCCGCTGGCCAGATAACGACCATCCGGGCTGAAGACTACTGAAGTTACCTCACTTTCATGTCCCTCCAGCACCCACAGCAGTCGGCCACTGGAAACTTCCCATAAACATACCTTATCATCATCGCTTCCGCTGGCCAGGTACCGGCCATCCGGGCTGAAGGCTACCGAATAAACAAAATTTTTATTGATCTCCATTTGTATGGGCCAGGAAAATCTACCAGCGCCCGTCATCCGCTTTACTCGATACATCAGTGCAATCCTCTCTCTTTTTTCATCTTTTTACTTAAATTCTTGAAATTCACTGGAAATCTCTTGCAGCCAAAACATTGATGTAATTCCAAAAACGATGTATTTAGAATTTACTTTTTTTCACCTTACAAAACCTCCCATCTGGCAATCCATTGATCAAAAATTCTGCTTTTGTCCCCTCTGCAAAACAGCCTTTCCACTCGCCATCAAACAGAAATCTACCCGTGGAAAAACATTAACCCTCTCCCGTTCACCATGAAGAAATTGGGAAACCGGGGCAACATCTTGTCGCTTCAGACTGTTTGCCCAATTGCCGTGCATTTTGTAGAAGTTTTTTCTTCGGCGATTTTTATTCAGTCCCATTTTGATTCCCAATGTTTTATTATCCAACAATTTTTTGCTCCGGCGCCGATAAAGCGTTTCATGAAACAATACTCCGACATTCCCCAAAGTAAGCTGCGGCAACAACCGCTGCGCTTCCTGAACGCTTTTCAGTAGCTTAACAGATTCCATCCCAAAATATTCACCTGTTGCTGCCTGAGGCACAACCAATGGTTCCGAAAGGAGTATCAAACGGTTTTTACCGACCACCCGGATTGGTAAGCGAACCGCCA
>JAJRXE010000234.1 GCA_024276455.1 Calditrichota bacterium | reverse complement strand
GCCCGGTCAGGATGCGCCCGAGGAGGTGGGGCAGCTGGAACTGGCCACTTTCATGAATCCCGCCGGATTGAAAGCCCTGGGAGGAAATTTGTACGAAGCAACCGAGGCTTCTGGACAGCCGTTGTTCGGTTTACCCGGCGAAGAAGGATTGGGCCTCATTGTGCAGGGATATCTGGAAAAATCCAATGTGGACGTTGCCCAGGAAATGATTAACCTGATTGTTGCCCAACGAGCGTACGAGATCAATTCCAAGGCAGTCAAAACCGTGGATGAATTATTAGCTCTCACCAATAACTTGAAACGGTAACCATGAAGTCGCTGCGATGGACATTGGTACTGTTTGCTTTTTTGCTCTGTGGGTTTCGCCCGGGGCTGTCTCAAACGAATGGGGATGAGTTGCTTGCCGAACGGATTCGAACCTATTTCCAGCAGGCATTGAAGCTTCCGGCCCGGGACATTTACTTCCGTTTACTTCATGCTCCCCTCTGGGATGGGAAAGGTGTTACCAGTGCCGATATTCGGATCGGCGCGAAAAATAATCCCCAGGATCTTGGTTACCAAACCCTCTGGGTGGAGGTTTACCGGAACGGTCAGTTGCGGAAAAAGTTTCCGATTTCGGTGGAAGTATCGGTAGAGACGGAGGTGGTTGTGAGTACGGTACCCATTCGGAGTCGGCAGGTGGTGAAACCGGACATGTTGCAGCGGGCTCGGCGGCGGATTCGCCACAATCTGAATCGGTACGTGCGCTCTCCCGAGGAAATTGTGGGTCTGGAGACGGTAAGCTTTATTCCGGCCGGAGAGATTTTTACGACCAAGATGGTTAAAATTCCCCCGGTGGTACGGAGGGGACAACGGGTGGACATCAAAATTATTGTTGGGAATCTGGAGATTTCCACCTCGGGTATCGCCAAAAATAACGGCCAGCTGGGAGATCGCATTCAGGTATTGTGTGAATCCACCCGTAAAAAATTAACCGGAATCGTACAAGCACCAAATCTGGTGATTGTCCAAAAGTAGGGAGTTGCCATGCGTGCAATCGTTTTAACATTATTTACCCTTTATTTTACCGGCGCCCTTTTCGCTCAGGGTTACGAGTCCCTGTACACGGATGTGAAAGCGCACCGGGTTGGGGACGTGCTTTCGGTGGTTATTGTGGAATCCGCCCAGGCCTCGCGCGAATCGAAAATGAAAAATTCCAGCAGTGCGGATATGAACATGAATGGCTCGGTAACGGGGAACCTGACCGGCTTTCTGCCGGTGTTCGGCGCAAAGGGAACGATCGACAAGTCCTACAACGGAATGGATGAAACCCGGCAAAACGACCGCCTGGTGGGGCGAATGGCGGTAAAGATTGTGGAAGTGGCTGAGAACGGCATGTTTAAAATTTCCGGGAAACGCCAGGTGGAGGTGAACGGGGAAAAGAACGTTATGAAACTGGAGGGCTATGTGCGTCCCCGCGACATTCACACCAACAATGTGGTGTACTCTTACAATATTGCCGATGCCAAAATCACCTATAAAAAAGGCGGCATTTCGAATAGTATTGTCAAGCCCGGCACCTTCACCCGTTTGCTTACTTTTGGTTTAACAGCCGGGTTGGTGGCGGCCGCCGTGATGGGATTAAAATTTTAGCTTTGAAGAATGAAAAATGCGAAGAGTCGCAGGAGTTGCCATGGGACGAAGCTGGAAACCTCAAATCGTGGGAGTTTTACTGGTAAGTTTACTGGTGGGAAGTCTGCGGGCGGAAGTCCGGATTAAGGACATTGCCACGGTGGGCAATTCCAACCAGATTTCTTTGATCGGGTACGGTTTGGTAGTGGGATTGAACGGGACGGGCGATCGTCCCAGCGGACGACGGGGCGCCATTTTTACCGTTCAGACGATCAGCAACATGCTGGAGCGGTTTGGCATTACGGTGTCCAAAGAAGAATTGCGTACGCGCAACGTGGCGGCGGTAATGGTCACCGCCCGGATCGATCCTTTTCTTTCCAAGGGAATGCAGTTCGACGTCACGGTGTCTTCTCTGGGCGATGCCACCAGTCTGGAAGGCGGCGTGTTGCTAATGACACCGTTGCGCGATCCCAGCGGGCGAAATTACGGACTGGCTCAGGGGCCCATTTCCGTCGGGGGATTTAATATTGAAACCACCGCCGGAGAGCGCTTGCGGAAAAACCATGCCCTGGTGGGACGCGTGCCCAGCGGCGGAGTCCTCACCGAAGCGCTGCCGGGAAACGGAATCGATCCCTCCAAACCGTTGCAGTTGTATCTGCTGGATCCGGATTTCGTCACCGCACGCCGCATTGCGGCCGTCAGGAATTCCTATTTTGGGAGCGGAGAAAACGGCGGTGAAAACGCCGTGGCTCGACCCTTGAGCCCCAGTCTGGTGCAATTACAGGTACCGGATTCCCTGAGCAGCCAGGACAAAATTGTGCGCTTTGTGGCCGCAATTGAGACCCTGCTGGTGCAACCGGATGTGGAAGCGCTGGTAGTGATTAACGAGCGTACTGGCACCATTGTAGCCGGCGGTAATGTCCGCATCGGCGAAGTGATGATTTCGCACGGCAATCTGACTATTCACACCCGCAGTCGGCCCGTTATTTCGCAACCGAATGCATTTAGCAATACCGGTCGAACCGTGGTGGCCCAGGTGACCGAAACTCAGGTGCAGGAGAGCCCCACCCAGACGGCGGTCATTTCCGAAACCACCACCGTAAGCGAACTGGCCACCGCACTGAATGCGCTGGGGCTGAAACCGCGAGATATTATTGCCATTTTCCAGGCCATTAAACAGGCCGGGGCGCTGCGAGCAAAACTTATTATCGACTGAGCAAGCCTATGAAAGTGCAGGAACAAAATCCGGTCCTTCAAAAACTGAAGGCTCCGGAAATTCAAAAAAACGCGGAGAGTTCCGGAGAAAAGGAAAAAAAGCTCCGGAAAGCCAGTAAAGAGCTGGAAGGGATGTTTTTAAGCATTCTGTTTAAAGCGATGGAAAAAACCATTCCGCGCGATTCGAAGGAAGATTCGAAAATGAATCTGGCCCAGATGATGTTTAGCACGGTAATGGGCGAAGCGATTGCTGAAAAAGGGGGGATTGGTCTGGCAGATTTCTTTTACCGGACGTTGCAAGAGGCGGAAGACCTTTCCCGTCTGGAGGAAATGAATCTTCCCGGTCTGGAAAAATGGGATGTGATGATGAAACTCAAAACGCTGGAGAGCGGGGATGAATAGAAAGTTATCGTTTAACAAAGCGTCGAATTTCCCGGAGGTCCGCAAAGCGCTGCAGGAAGAACACTACATTTACCAGCTGCTCCTGCAAACTTTGCAGGAAAAACAACGGGCCATTGTGGAAGCGAAAACCGAAGAATTGCTGGACATTCTGGTGGTGATTCAGTCTCTGGCTAAAAAAGCCAATCAGGTAACCGAGCGCCGGCTGGAGCAGTTCCGGAAGAATTTTCCGCTAAAGAACCAGTCCGGTAAAAAAGCAGCCGAAGTGGGGTTCGAAATTCCCGAGCCGGAGATTCAACACGAATACGAGGAACTAATTCAAACCATTCGGGCTATTGAACGGGTCAATCGCGAGAACCAAAGTTTGTTGCAGGCTTCCATGGAGTTCACCCGGGGATTCATCAGCGTGGTGTACGGGGCGAACAATAACGAGATGGCCATTTACGACCGCAATGGAAAATTGGAAAACAAAGTAGGTTCTACACGCACGATTAACTGGTGAGAAAATTATGTCCATTAATGGAATATTTGAAACCGGAAGGCGTTCGTTGCTGGCTTACCAGTCGGCTATGAACACTACTTCGAAAAACATTAGCGGGGTGAACCAGGCGGGTTTTTCCCGCCGGCGGGTGGATTTCACCAGCCTGACCTTCGGTTTACCCAATCAGCCGGGAGTCAGCATTGGGTTAAATGCAAATCAGATTGTGCGGGTCAGGCAGAGTTTTTTAGACCAGCAGTACTGGACTGAAATGCAGAACCTGGGGAAATACAGCACCGACGAGCTCCTGTTAACCCAGTTGGAGCAGGTTTTTGCCGAAAACACCGACGCCGGTTTGTCCAATGTGCTTTCGGAATTTTGGGCAGCCTGGAACGACCTGGCAAACGACCCGGAAAGTGAATCGACCCGGGTCATTGTGCGCGACAAGGCGGTTCTGCTCACCAACGCTTTTAACCGCATTAGCGGCGACCTGCAGGACATGCAGGAACAGTTGGTGCAGGACCTGGACGGCAAGATCAACCGCATCAACGAAATTCTGCACCGCATTGCCCAGATAAACAAACAAATGGCCATTAATAAATCGCCGGATCTTCTGGACGAGCGCGATCGACTGGTAACCGAACTTTCCAGCCTGATGGATGTGACGGTCAAGGAGAAAGAGAGCGGACAGGTGGTGGTCGCTTCCGGAGGGTTGATTTTAACCTCCGGCAACGAAGTAAACGAGCTAAATTTGCAGATCGAGCATTCCAACACTCGGATGAAAGTAAAAATACAGGTGGCGAATTTTAATCGGGAACTGGACCTGGAGTTCGGAGAAATTGGCAGTCTTGTGGAAACGGTGAACGGGCGCATTAACGATTATCTGGATGCCCTCGACACACTGGCGGTGAGTATTGCTCAGCAGGTGAATCAAATTCATTCCCGCGGCTACAGCGCCAGCGGTGTTACCGGAACGAACTTTTTTGCCAATGACGTGAGCGGTGCCAGCAACTTCCGCTTGAATCCCGCCGTACGCCGCGATCCGAATCTGATTGCCACTCGCAAAGCCTCCGAAGCGGTGGGCGATGGGAGCGTGGCCCTGGCGATTTCCGATCTGCAGTTTTCGAGCATCGTGAATAATCAGCGGGTGTCGGAGTTTTACAACTCTCTGTTAACCCGCATCGGGAACGAGGTTCAGCAGAGCGAGTTTTTGCACCAGACCGAACAAAAAATTGTGGATCAATTGCAGAACCAGATTGAGTCCATTTCGGGGGTTTCTCTGGACGAAGAAATGGTGCGACTTTCTCAGTACCAGCAGGCTTACGAGGCGGCCGGAAAGGTGATTAAAACGGTCGATGAAATGGTGCAAACCTTGTTAAATATTGTTTGAGACTGGTAGGGGGGGATCAACCTGATGAGAATCACCCAATTAATCATGCTTCGGAACAGCATCCGGACGTTTAACGAGCGGCGGACAAACCTGGACCGTTTGCAAAATGCCATCACCACCGGGAAAGAGGTGCAGAATCCTTCCGACGATCCGGTACGATTCAGTCGGGCTTTGCGCTTTAAAGAAACGCTCGCCCAGCAGCAGCAATATTTAAAAAATGCCAAAGATGCCAGCGCCTGGATCGATGCCACCCTCAATTCCCTGGCCGAAATTCAATCGTTGGTGATTAGCGCGAAAGAGATTGCCATGAAGGCGGCCGACGGAATGCTGGATGATGAAGCCCGGCAAAACTTTTCCGTCAGTATCGATCGGATTCTCGATGATGTGGTTTCCCTGGCCAACAGTAAATACCTGGACAAGAATCTGTTTGGCGGCACCCAAACCGGCGAGGGAGTACCCTTCACCAAAACCGATGCCGGAGTGGAATACAGCGGCAACGATCATAAAATTACCCGCCGGATTACCCAAGGATTCTTGCTGGAAGTGAACGTGACCGGTCAGCAACTCATCGATACCGGTGTTTTCGATGCGCTGGTGAGTTTAAAAGAAGCGCTGGCAAATAACGATGTGGATACCGTACGCGATTCCCTGGATATTTTGTCGGAAGTGAATGACAACCTGGGGCATCTGTCCGCCCAGTCCGCTTCGGTGCGTAACACGCTGGAATTAACGGTGAGCCGTCTGGAAAGCACCATTATTGATTTGCAGAGCAATATTTCCGAGGAAGAGGATGTGAACATGGCCGAAGCAATTAGCAAATACGAGGCGGAGCAGATGGCCTACCAGGCGGCCATGGAAGTGGTCAATCGCATTATGAATTTAAATGTGCTGGATTATTTGAGGTAACCGCTCTGAAATAATACGTAAGAGAGGAATAATGAACCAGAAATCGTTCCGTGCGTCAGAAAAAATAGCCCGGAATCTCGTTTTTATTGTGGGAATCCCCCGTTCCGGTACCACCTGGTTACTTTCCATTTTCGAAAATCATCCCCGGTGTCTGGCCCTGCATCCCGAGATGGTGGGAATCACGGTCGATCGCCCAACCAAAGAAACCGGTTTGTTAGTGCGGGGACTATCCGATGCCGAGATCATATCCCGGGTCAATCGGCTACCCGGCGATAAAATTCTGGTGGAGAAAACCCCCTCCCATCTTTTTGCCCTGGAAAAAATTCGCCGGCTTTTTCCCGGTGCCCGAATTGTCCTGGTTCGTCGTAACCCTTTCGACGTGCTTCATTCCATGTTGCAGGAGAATAAATTCTGGCCAGAATCGCCCTCCTCGCTGGAAGAGGCCATCAACCTGTACGAAAAATTTGCCCTGGCACAGGAACGTTTCACCGGGTACGATTACGTACTTGAGTACGAGAAGTTGTGGAAGCATCCGGTACGGGAAGTAAACAAGCTGTTTCGTTCTCTGGGACTTAGTACCCGTCACACCCGCGAGATAATTGCCCGCACCAAACAGGGGCGCTCTTTGCCCCCGGAATTGAAAGGAGTGTTTCGTCAGGGAGAACCCGGGCAGGGAGAAGCCGCTTTTTCTGCAGAAGAAAAACGAACCCTTCTCACCCGGTTGGGATATCTCTGGAACCTTCCGGAGCGGCTTCCGGAGCGATCCCTGAATATTCTGTTGACCAACAACCATCTCTTCGGTTACACCGGTTCGGAGATTTTTACTCGCACCCTGGCGAAAGGGTTGCTTCAGGCTGGTCATCAGGTAACTCTTTTTTCTCCTTACCTGAATCGCTCATTTGTGAAAAGCTACTTCACCGACCTGCCGATTCGGATCGTTAATGAATTGTCTGCCTGTCGGGAGGAATCGTTCGATGTGGCCCACGTGCATCACAATAACGTGTTGACAGAGGTGCGGGAAATGTTTCCCGATTTACCCGTAGTCTGGTTGGCGCAGGGGGTGTTGCCTTTTCTGGAACAACCACTTCCGCTGGAGGTGGGAATCTCTCGGTACCTCGCTCTGAGCGAAGAAGTGCGGGACAACCTGGTTGACAACGGGGTTCCGGTGGAGCGCATCCAGATTATTCGCAATGTGGTGGATCCGGAACAGTTTTCTCCAAAGGCCAATTTAACCGGGCCACCACGCTCGGCGCTGGTGTTAAGTTACAAAATGAAAGCAGAACAGCAGCAATTGGTGCGCGAAGCCTGCGAGCAGGTGGGAATACACTGCCAGTTTGCCGGGGGAGAACACGGTTGGGTGAGCCAGGCAGAGCTTCCGGCGTTGATCAATCGCCACGATCTGGTGTTTTCTCTGGGACGCGGTGTGGTCGAAGCCATGCTTTGTGGACGGGTTCCGCTGGTGTTCGATTATCAGGGGGGCGATGGGCTGGTCACCCCGGAAAATTTAGCGGAAATCATGCAGTGTAATTTTTCGGGTCGGAAGTTCCGGCGTCAATACAGCGCTGAGGAGCTGGCGAAGGAAATTCGAAAATATCGACCGGAATACGGGGCTCAATTGCGAGAATTAGCGTATTTTTACTTTGGCTTGCCGGTGCAGGTGCAGCGGCTGGAGCTGATTTACCGGCGGGCGATGGTGGAGGAACCGCATTCCCTTCCTGCTTCTTCCCGGAAGGTGGTTCTCTTTGTGGCGCAAACTGTTCAGCACACCAGAGAGTTTACCCGCAACGAGCTTCATTTAAACCTGCGAAGAAACGATTCCCGGGAAACCGGTCGCCAAGTCCCTGTTCCAGAGCAAGAACTGATTCGCCAGGCGGAAGAAGAAATTGCGCAGGGCGCTCTGGAACCGGCTCGCCGAATCCTGGAACAGGTTTTGCGCTCTCAACCTAACTCGATTCCGGCTTTAAACAATTTAGCCGTGGTGGGCATTTTAGCAGCCGATTACGATTTTGCCCTGGAGAAGTTACAGAAAGTGCTGGAATTAGATCCGGAGAACCAGGTGGCCCGGGACAACCTCGCTCTTCTGGAAGAGCAGGTTAACCGGGCATTGGCGGAACGCGGAGTGGAAAACGAAAAGTCTGCCTCGCCGGAGGGAATCTCTCGCGAGGATTTGCCGGCGAAATTGATTGCGTTTTACCTGCCGCAATTTCACCCGATTCCCGAGAACGACCGTTGGTGGGGGAAGGGGTTTACCGAATGGACCAATGTCGCGCAGGCGCGTCCGCTGTTCAAAGGACATTATCAACCGCACATTCCGGCCGACCTGGGATTTTACGATTTGCGTTTGGCGGAAATCCGGAAGCAGCAGGCCGAACTGGCCCGGGAAGCGGGAATCTACGGATTCTGCTATTACCACTACTGGTTCAAGGGCAAAAAGTTGCTGGAATACCCCCTGGAAGCGGTGTTGAAAAGCGGGGAGCCGGATTTTCCTTTTTGCCTGGCCTGGGCAAACGAAAACTGGACCCGTACCTGGGACGGGATGGAAAATGAAATCCTCCAGAAGCAAGAGTACGGTGGGGAGGAGGAAATCATCGCCCATTTCCGCTATCTGCTTCCTTTTTTTCAGGATCGGCGCTACATTCGGGTCGATGGAAAACCATTGTTTCTGATTTACCGGCCGGGGAACATCCCGGATTTGGAATACCGTCTGGAATTGTGGCGCAAATTAGCCCACCATGCGGGATTGCCCGGTCTGTATTTGCTGGGAGTAAAAACCAGTTTCCATACTCACCACATCGACTGGACCAAACATGGTTTTGACGGTGAATTGCTTTTTCAGCCCCAGTTCGAACGAATCATGCAGGCGCTCAAGGAGGGACAAATATTCCCCCGCCTGTTTTTAACCCCGGAACGGACCGAAATGGAAGCCACTGGAGTGGTAATTAACTACCGGGATGTCTGTAATCTGGCTTTGCGCGAAGCCCGCCTCCAGGAACATCAGTACCGGATGGTGGTCCCTTCCTGGGACAATACCCCGCGCAAAGGAAAACGAGGCTTCGTACTCCACCAATCCACACCGGAGGATTACCAGCGCTGGTTAATCCGCGAAATACAGCTTGTTCAAGAGCGCGCGGCGGACCGGCGGATTGTTTTTGTTAACGCCTGGAACGAATGGGGTGAAGGAAACCATCTGGAGCCTGATTTGAAACACGGCCGGGCATTTCTGGAAGCGACCCGGCAGGCGCTGAAGCAGGCCGTTGGAGAAAGACCGGAACGGACCGCCGCCAGCGCGAATGAAGCGGAACCGGAAATTCTATCCAGCCCGAAAGATGGGACGGCTGTTCAGAGTAAGGAAGATCCCCCGGCTGAAAAGAAGACCAAACCGCTCGTCTCAATTGTCATTCCGGTTTTCAATAAACTGGAATTTACCAAAAAATGTTTGAAAGCCATCTTTCAGAATACCGGTTACGAAAATTTTGAAATCATTATTGTGGACAATGCGTCCACGGACGGCACCGGGGAGTATTTGCAGGGCTTGATCTCCGATCGGGTGCAGGTTTTGACCCAACCAGAGAATTCAGGATTTGTAAAAGCCTGTAATGCCGGCGCGGCGGTCGCCCGGGGCGATTTTGTCCTGTTGTTGAATAACGACACCGAAGTGCAACCCGGTTGGCTGACTTCTCTGGTAAAATTGGTGCAAGAACGG
>JAJRXE010000233.1 GCA_024276455.1 Calditrichota bacterium | reverse complement strand
GAAAGTCGATGTTAGTGAGAGAAAGAAAAACTTTTGGTTTAGAAAAAGGAAAGTTCAGTCGCCCTACGGGCTCCTTCTCTTTCCTTTTAGAAATGATAATTCAAATAAAGTAGGTGTAAACTTTTTTCAGGACTTGACAAATCCATGGTTCTCTACTCGAAATTTCGATCCGGTCTTTTGAAATTGGAATTTAGGATTTGGGATTTCTTGATTTTGCCATTTTTCCCCAAAAGTTACTGGATAAAAATCGGGCGATTTTGTATGTTCAATTGGGATTATTCTGCGGGATTAACAAACCACTACCCGCATTCGTTAGATGGTTCAATTCAACAAAAATCAATAAATCGGAGAGAAACGATGTGGTGGATATTCACGGTTCTTTTTATTGTCGCACTTTTTCTGGAGGCCTGGTACGACTGGAAAGCACGAGGTGATATTGACTTCGTCACCGAAAGATTACGGAAAGTGGCCAAAGCTTTTTTTCTGACGGTATTGTTTGCCGGGGGATGTTACTTACAATGGAAAGGGTTTATTTATTATGTGGTATTGCGAATCTTATTATTCTCCTTTTTTTTCTATTCCCTGCGTTTTGGACGCATTTTTCTCGATCTGGAATTCTACTGGAAGCACAGCGAACTTCATTACTGGTATTTAATTTTAACCGGAAGAAAGGCCTGGGATGAGCCCGCCTCGTGAGGTGGAAAAAGAGAGCACCCCAGACATTTTCGCAATTGCAATTGTCCACTCCGGGTTTTATTTTACACACGCTCAATAAGCGGTGAAGCAATGTGAAATGAAGGGCAAAAAATCGCAATCCGCACAAAATAAAACAGCCAGGAGAACAAATCTCCCTTTCGCAAACAATTGGGAGAAATGGATTGGGCTACACCGCTTCCCTCTAATGCTTGTCTTGCTGGGACTGTACCTGCTCCTGGGAGTGGCTCATTTTCAAACTCAGCTTTCCACCATTGGGGACAATGCCCAATTTGTGGTGCTGGCGAAGGCTCTGGCAACCGGTGAAGGTTACCGGGAAATTAACTCTCCCCACCAACCCTTTCATCGAAAATACCCGATCGGTTTTCCCCTTTTGCTGGCAGCTTTTTACCCTGTTTTCACGCTCCATCCCCTGGGTTACAAAATCGTGATCTTTCTAATTTCGCTGGTGGGGATGTGGCTCCTTTACCGCTGGTTCGAGGATGAACCGGTAACGCTTTTTTTTCCTTTCCTTCTTTCAATCACTTTGAATTTGAAAATTCACGAATACAACAGTTTAATCCTCTCTGAAACGCCTTTTTTAACGGCCGTAGCGCTGGGATTCGTCTGGTTCCGCAAATGGGAGCGTCACCCGCAACTCGGTTACTTTCTCCTGGGCCTGGGCTCCTTTGGAATGGCCTACTACTTACGTTCCGTCGGAGTGGTGCTTTTTCCGGCAGTAATTATTTACCTCCTGGTTCACCGCCGCTACCGCTGGGCCGGAATCGGACTGCTGTGCTCGCTGCTTTTGTTGACTCCCTGGCAAATCTGGCTGCTTATCCACGGCGGTTCCAACTACCTTCAACAGCTCATGATGCGAAATCCCTACTCCCCGGATTTGGGAAACATTTCGCTAAAAGAACTGTTCCTGTGGCGATTCCCAAAAAATTTATCCGAGTACCTGCTGACCTTTTTCCCGGAAACCCTGCTTCCCATCTTCAAAAGATGGCAGGTGCTTTACCCCTTACCTTTCGAGCTTCTGGGGCTGCTCTTCTCCTACACCATTCTCAGCGGATTTGTCCTGAATTTCTGGAAACGCTGGGATTTGAAAGGATGGTACTTCCTGGGAACCCTGGGAGTCATTTTTTTCTGGCCGGAAGTCTGGGCCTCGGAACGGTTTATTTTCGGCATTATTCCTCTCATCCTTTATTACTTTCTCTGGGCGCTTCGTTCATTTTCCCACCGGATAAAGCTTTTGCGTCGTCCAAATGCGGTTTTTTTCCTTCTAACCGGGCTGTATTTTGTAGTACTGATTTATCTCCACTCAAATTACCACAATCCCCAAACGCTTTACTTTTCCGACTGGCAAAATTACCGGGAATGCGCCCGCTGGATTAAACAAAATACGCCCCCGGAAGCAGTGATCGCCTGTCGCAAACCGTACCTGGCTTACCTCTGGAGTAATCGCCGGACGGTGGGTATTCCCCGCACCAGCGACGACGACAAAGTGTACCGGCGTTTCGAGGAAAACCGGGTAACCCACCTCATTTTCGACACGTTTTACTGGTCAAACACCACTGTACGCTACCTCACCCCGGTCATTGAAGCTCATCCGGAGGATTTTGAAATCCTTTATCTGGTCACTAATCCGGACACCTTTGTCATGCAATTCCTTCCCGGAAAGCGATTTTTGAAAGAGTAATAACGACTGCGAAGGGTCTTAAAAGAGCGGTGTGATGTGAATTTCCTCCGAATTATCCCGGGTGGAATAAGGACAATCTCATTTAACCAGGTAAAAATTTGCCCGGTGAGCTTTGTACCCTCACCGGGCCGCACCAAGTAGTCTTAACGTAACTTCACAGCCGTTCCGTAAGCCAGTATTTCCGACGCGCTGGACATAATGTAGGAGGTGGAAAAACGCAGATTGATCACCGCATCCGCACCGAGCTCTTCTGCCTGGACAATCATGCGATCCAGCGCCTGTTCACGGGCTTCGGCAATGAGTTTGGTGTATTCTTCAATCTCGCCGCCCACCACATTTTTAAGCAGGGCCAAAATATCTCTTCCGATATTCCGGGCCCGAACGGTATTCCCTTTTACCACGCCCAGAATTTCCACCACCTCTCTTCCCGGTACCGTATCCGTGTTCGTCAAAATCATCTTAAAATCTCCTTGTATTTATCGTGTTTACGAATCATCAGTTTCTCGCGCACCACCGACACAAACAACACGACAAAACCGGCAGTCAATGCCAGAATCCCGGCTTTTTCCAGGGTACTCAAATCACTGGCTTCTAATACCTCGGTCACAAAATGGAATACACCCATACCCAGCAGAATAATTGCGCCAAGGGAGATTAAAATCCAGGCGATTCCCCGCTCCAGGCGGTTGTAGAGATGATTCCAGTACTCCTCCCACAGCATATCGGGTAAAAAACGTTTCTTCATCACCGGTTTTACTCCTTTTATTTTTTCGAATTCTTTTAAATCATGCCGACAGGCCGGACATTGTTGTACATGCTCCTCCAATCGCCGTTGTTCCTCGGGAGTCAGGGCATCATCAACGTATTTTACCAGCAACGTCTGGTACGCTTTGCAGGATTTATTTTGAGGTTTCATTTTCTTCCTCTAAAATTTTAGCTAATTTTTTCCGGGCGTAATACAGACGCGACATCACCGTGCCCAGTGGTATGCCCAGGGTGTCAGCAATTTCCTGGTAAGAATAATCTTCGATGTCCCGCAACAAGATAATATCCCGCTCCGTCTCGGAGAGCTGGCGGATTCCCCACAGTATTTGTTGCAAATTGTCCCGGCGCTTCTCGCGTTCAAAAAAGTCATCAGACACTTCGTACTCGGGTTGGTGTTCCAGACGCAAATCGGAGAAAAAAATCCGTTTCCGGCGGTATCGCTTCAAATAGTTCATACTCAGATTCTTGACAATGATAAACAGCCAGGCTTTAAACGGACGGGAAAGATCGAATCCCCTGATATGCCGATAGATGCGTACAAAGGCGTCCTGGGAAATGTCCAGGGCGGCCTCCCGACTGTGCGTCCAGAAATACGCCATAGCAAAGGCTTCCTGGTAATACTTTTCCACCAATTTTTGAAAGGCGCTTACGTCTCCGTTTTGACAGTCTTCAATGATTTCTTTTTCCGTCTCCACTGCCATCCTTATTCCTTTTTCTGAGTAATAATACCACCGATTAAATCGTTTTATTCAAACAAAACCCATTTTAAAAATTTCCGGCCGTTTACTTTACGGTAATCAGGTCTTTTAGTTGCTCAAAACTTTTCGGACCGATGCCCTTCACCTTGATTAAATCCCGTTTGCGGCGAAAGGGTCCATGCTGGCGGCGGTATTCCACAATGCGGCGGGCCAGGGCCGGTCCGATGCGGGGAAGCTGTTGAAGTAGTTCCTCATCGGCGGTATTAATATTGATGGGGAGACGCACCTCCGTTTTCCGGGCGGCAGAGTACGGGGAAAGGACCTTTTGTCTGGATAAGAAGGTGCTGTCGGGACTCATCTCTGCGGTTTGGGAAGCCGCCTGGAGCAGGCTGTCCCTTTTACGGAAAAATTGTTTTTCGAAGGCGGAAAAATCGTACCCTTTGGGCGGGAAAAACACCGGCTTGAGGTAGTGCCAGGCCACCGCCAGAACCACCACTCCGATAAGAAACCACACCGCCCGATTTTGCTCTCTGGTCAGGTACATTTTGACACCTTTATTAAGGTTTCTAAACAATTTATTCGACAGAAAAGAAATATCAAAAAATATTTCCTTATTTTCCAAACAAAATCATTAAAAAAGCCGGGAAAAATCCCCGGCCTTTTGGTGCAAAAACGTATTTAATAAATATCTTTCGTTTTCTATTTCGCCAATAACATCTTTTTCCAGAGGCGCTGACCATTGGCCACCAGCTCGTAAATGTACACCCCGGAGGATACCGCCTGACCGGACTGATTCCGTCCCTCCCAGCGATAGGTATGGTATCCCGCCGGTAAATAACCAT
>JAJRXE010000232.1 GCA_024276455.1 Calditrichota bacterium | reverse complement strand
TAATTCTGGGAAGCGGATTGATCGGATTGCTCTGGGGAATCTTGCTGCGGAAGCACGGCGCTACTTCTCTGCTATTTAGCGAACCGCAGGAATCCCGAAGAAACAGAGCGAACCGTTTGGGGTTTCAGGCTGTTCTACCTTCCGAATTGCCCGGTTTTGCCCAAAAGAATAAAAGAGAATTTACCTGATTATCGATTGCAGTGGAAATCCTGCGGCCATTGAACAGGCTCTCTCCTGGCTCGCCCCCCTTGGAACGTTCTTGTTTTTTGGTGTGGCGCCCATGAACAGCCGAATCAATATCAATCCCTTCCAAGTGTTTAAGAAAGAATGGACCCTGCTGGGTTCCATTATCAATCCTTTTACCTTCCAGGCTGCCTTGGACTTTTTACAAAGCATCGAAATTCCTTTGGAAAACTTGGGCGTCCGCTTATATCCTCTGGAGGCCTATTCCCGCGTGATTGAGGAGGTGAGGAGGGGAGAGATTACCAAGGCAATGTTCAGAATGAACACATAAAGGGGAATGAAAAAACAAATTTAATTAACTCTTTAAAACTCTTAATCTATTATTCTAAAGCAATAATTCCAGAAAAAGGTAAAATTTAAGAATCTATTACTCACCTATTGACAAAAAAATAAATATTTCTAAATTCTTTTTAGAAACAATTTATGGCAATCATTGATTTTGTAAGAAATAACCATTTGAAATAAGATTGTCGAATACCAGAGTGCTAATTTCTCGCTGAACATTTTGTTAAACTGAAGTTTAAAGTTTCAGATCAATTCCCTTATTAAATCACCTTTTAAATTATCAAATTGTTAAATAGGGAGGATTTTCTATGCAAACAAAATTATTGGCCATTTTAGTCTTTTTTTTAATTATTGGCAATTTATTTGCTCAAATTCCCTCCACACTGAGTTATCAAGGAATATTGACCGATAGTAATGGTAGTGTGGTGCCTGACGGGAATTACAATTTGACCTTTCGCCTGTACACCACACCGAATGGGGATACTCCTATTTGGCAGGAGGGGCAACTGGTACTAGTCCGTAGTGGTGTATTCACTGCCGTCTTGGGAAGCATCGTTCCTTTGGAAATCCCCTTTGATCAAGCTTATTGGTTAGGGATCAGCGTCGGGGCGGGTGAAGAGCTAACGCCTCGGATCCAATTAACGGCTTCACCATACAGTTTGAACTCTCGTAGCGTGGCGGATAGCAGCATCAGCAGTAAAAAGATAGCTTCTGGAACAGTGGTGCGAAGTATTAACGGTTTAAGCGACCAGGTGAATCTGATGGCAGGAGAAAATATCAGTATCAGTGCCACGGAAAGTACGTTGACCATTTCTGCGACAGGAGGTAATGAAGGCGGAATATCAGAGATCGTCGCCGGCAATGGTCTTACTGGAGGGGGTAGTGGTTCGCAGGTTCGAATTGATGCGGGTGTGGGGACGGGTTTGCAGGTTAGTGCGAATGCGATATCCTTAGACACCGGGATGGTTGATGCTCGTTATGTTAATGAAGGGCAGGAGAATGCTATTACAGGTGCCATGATCCTTGCCGGGGCAGTAGGCAACAGTGCTTTGGCGGCTAATTCAGTAACGGTGGATAAAGTTGTACCAGATATTGTTTCTAGCATTAACCATGTAAAGAACGATGGTGGAAACATTGATTTGGTTGCGGGAAACAACATCAGCATTACCGCAGACGATGAAAACGATCGTATTGTCATTTCGGCGAGTGAAGGAGGTGGTATTAGCGGAAGCGGTACGGTGAATTATATCCCCAAATTTATAGACTCCACTGATCTTGGTAGTTCGGTGATTTATGAGAATGAAGAGGGAAATATCGGTATCGGTACCAATTCGCCTTCACAAAAGCTGGAGGTAGCTGGTGTCGTCAAAATGAATGGGTTTCAAATGTCCACTGCCTCTCAGGATGGCTATGTGTTAACGTCCGACGCGTTGGGAAATGGTAGCTGGAAACCGGTCGGTTTAACATTGCCCTATTCGGGTTCGGTTAGTAGTAGCAGTACGGCTTTTTCGGTAACGAATAACGGCGGCGGGGCAGCCGGATCATTCATTAGTGGGGAGAGTGGGACTACTACGACTTTCAGGGTAGAGAACCGGAAATTGGGTGATTGGAATCGGGGGATCGATGTTTGGTCTCCCAATTTAGCGAATGGAGAACATGGTGGGGTAATTACTTTTGGCAAAGAAGAAGGGACGGGTAAGTCGGGGCATGTCTCATTTGTTCCCTCTTCTACAGATGGAGAAGAATATTTGGAACTGGGAATATACAATAAAGATGATTTAATGGTTATTAATGGAAAGGGTTTTGTGGGGGTTGGTACAATTTCTCCTGATGCCCGATTTCATTTAGTTGATGATTCGTATCAAAGCTATGCGATGAAAATACAAAAGGACACAAAAACTGGAGAATACTCGATCCGTCCCCATTACGGGATCAATTGTGTCGTTAAAGATGGAGCGTACAATTATGCAATTTACAGCGAAGCGAACGGCTCTCCTGAAGATAGTTATGGCATATATACGGTTTCACAGAATGGATATAGAAATTTTGGTGTATATGCCTCCTCTTCCTTAGGTAGTTATTGTTACGGAATATACGCTGAGGCGAATGGTTCGGGTGATAATTATGGTATTTATGCATATGCTCCTCTTCCAAACGGAGACCCAATCGAAACGTATGCTGGTTATTTTAATGGTGATGTCCAAATTACCGGAACTCTCTCTAAGGGCGCCGGATCTTTTAAAATTGACCATCCATTAGATCCGGAAAATAAGTACCTATTGCACTCTTTTGTGGAAAGCCCGGATATGATGAATATTTACAATGGAAATGTGATTCTTGATGACAATGGAGAGGCATGGGTGCAGTTGCCAGATTGGTTTGAGGCATTGAATAAGAATTTTCGATACCAATTGACTCCCGTTGGAGCCCCCGGACCTGATTTGTACATTGCAGAAGAAATCCGAAACAATCGGTTTAAAATTGCCGGGGGAAAACCGGGTATGAAAGTCTCCTGGCAGGTGACTGGTATTCGACATGACCCTTACGCGAATAAGTTCAGAATCCCGGTAGAAGTAGATAAGTCAACAAAAGAACGAGGAAAGTATCTCCATCCAGAAGCGTATGATCTGCCGGAAAGCATGAGTATAAATTATGAAAAAATTCATCGCAACAAGTCGGGGGGAGTTCCATCTCAAATTGATTGATATTTTGTTAATTACATTTAATTGGGAGAAAAATGATGTGCCTGAATAAAAGACTCGATTTATTAGATTTACTTTTTATTCTGGTGTTTTTTACCTTGGTGTTATCCCAAACAGAAGTCTCTTGTGGTGTAATCGGGAATGGTGGAGGAGATGTAGAAGGGAGTAATTTCAAGCTTTCTGGTACGTTAGGTCAAATTGCACCAGGGATAATCTCTGGCAATAAATTTTCGGTCAAAGGTGGCTTTTGGTATGAAATTGCCGATGTTGTCACTGCTGTTGAACAAATATCCTGGGAAATTCCTAAAGAATTTAAACTGGAGCAAAATTACCCCAATCCTTTTAATCCATCCACGACCATTAAATTTGAAGTACCGGTTCGAACGGAATTGTCTTTGACGATATTTGACATCATGGGACGGGAAATTCTGACGCTCGTGCACGGTGTGTATGAGCCGGGAAAATATGAAGTCGTCTTCAATGCCAAGAATTTGTCAAGTGGGATGTATTTTTACCGATTAGTGAGTAAAAATTTCGTAAAAACAAAAAAACTGCTTCTTTTAAAATAATGGTGATTTATCCAGTTGTTAAATAGCGAATGATGAATAATTTTAAAATTGGGAGGCATGGTAGAAAATGTAACTTTTTCCATCTTAGACCATCTATGATTAGTAAATGGAAAAAGGTGAAATTAAAAAGGAGTAATGGTAATTTATGGAGATGATTATTAATTTTCCTGGCGGATTGAGAGTGGATGCTTATTTCGGTCCTTTTACGGTTAAGACGGACCAACCGGGAATGAATGGCGAGCCAGCAGAGGCTCCTACACCGTTCGCAACGTTTTTAGCCTCGATCGGTACTTGCGCTGGAATTTACGTATTAGGGTTTTGCAAGCAGCGCGGTTTGCCCACCGATGGTATTCGAATTATTCAGCGACAGTATATGAACCCTTACACCGGTTTGGTCGGAAAAATCAAGCTGGAAATTCAGCTTCCTCCGGAATTTCCGCAGAAATATCATGCCGCACTGGTTCGGGCAGCCAATCAATGTGCAGTAAAGAAACATTTTGAAGATCCTCCTGAATTCGATGTTTACACGAAAGTGACTGAAATGTCCGAAAGCGAAGAGTGATTAACATAATAAACCAAATAATTTTTGTGGAAAGCCAACATTGAACGATGTTGGCTTTCTTTTTATCTCACCAGAGATTAAATTAAACTTCGTTGAAACGATTTTTTTCAGACGAACAGGAAATCCTCAGTACCATTAAAAAGCTATTCTCACTTAGTATGAGAGCGAAACGAAAAAAACTGTTTTTTCTGGGGCTGATTTTGGGTGGTTTGGTGCTTGAAGGACACCTGGCGGCGCAGGTTCAATTGTTCCCTGTTTCGGGAATTGTGGTGGATGCCAGCAGCCAAAAGCCCTTACCGGCAGCGGACATTATGGTGCCGGGAGCGGACATCCATACAATCAGCAATGAAGAAGGAAAATTCACCATTCTTTTGCCGGCGGGAGTTTATACGCTGATTGTTCAGTATGTTGGGTTTAAAAACGACACGCTGGTGGTGCAACCTGGCCGGGAAAGGAAAACATGGAGAGTCCAGCTGAAACCGATAGCGTATTCGCTACCGCCCATTACCATTACTGCAGAAAAATACAATGAGGCGGAAAGGGTAATTTTTAAAGCGATTCAGAAAAAGGAGCAGATTTGGAGTCACCTTCGTAATTACCAGTTTAAAGCCTACGCCAAAACGGTTATGCGAGTGGCCCTTAAACGAGGGGGGAAAATTGACACGACAATTGCTGCCATTACGGAAACCCAGATCGAAGGGCAATTTAAGCGGCCCGATCAGTATCTGGAGCGAATCGTTGCCCGGCGACAAACCCGGAATATTACCCCCGCGAATAATATTTTTACCCCCGGTCGAATTCCCAATTTGAACGATGATGTAATTGCGCTGGAAGCCAACCGCATTATTGGGCCAACCCATCCTCGGGCTCTGGAATATTACAATTTTGAAATGCTGGACACCCTGATGCGCGATCGGCTTGCGGTATTTGAGATCCGCATGGTTCCGCGGTCCCAATTGGTCCCTCTCTTTAGGGGAAAAATCTGGCTGATCGATTCCCTTTATCAGGTGATTGCCATGCAAATAAGCGGAAACTCCGCCGTGAATCTCGGGGTGTTCAAAGATGTGGTTTATGAAGGAAAGTTTGCCTGCTTTTCCGATTCTTTTTATTTACCGGTTTCAGTGGTTACCCGGGCAAAAATTCAAATGGGTATTCCGGGAATTCCTCCGGTCTATTTCGAGCAAACGGTGGTTCTTTATGATTATCAGGTCAATGTACCCCGTTTGCGTTTGCCGTTTAATCAATACCAGCTTTCGGTTAGTCCCCTGGCGGATCGACGCGATTCGCTTTATTGGCAAACAAAGCAAAAACTACCGTTAACGCAGGAAGAGATCCAGGGGTATCGGAAAATAGACAGCATTATGGTGCACCGCAGTTTCCTGAACAAAGCCGTCATAGCCCTGTTGCAATTACCTTTCCGAATGCAGTTCTGGCCAATAACTTCTTTCAGCGATTTGTACCATTTTAACCGCATTGAGGGCCATTATTGGGGGGTGGGGATTCGTTGGCCTCTTGAATCGGACCATTTCTCATCCCGATTTACCCTGGGATACGGGCTTTCGGATCGGAAATGGAAGTACAGGGTGGAAACCGGATTGAGCTGGCCGATTTCGGAAATAATTACCATGAGCGGAGGAATTAAGGTGTATCGAACATTGCGTCCAATCGCTCAGAGCGAGCCATTTTCCCGGGGTTGGGTAACCTATATGGCCTTGTTCAATAAACTGGATTATTACGATTATTATGAGGCCCGTGGCGTAACAATGGATGTGTCCTTAACTATTTGTCGGAGTACGACTCTGGGAATGGGATTCTCGTGGGAAAAACACCAGAGTGTGGTGACCAACACCGACTTTTCTTTCTTCGCCAGAGAAAAAATTTATCCGCCAAATCCGGTCATTCGCGATGGACAGTACCACACGCTTTCATTAAAACTCCGCTACGACAACCGTCGCTTTTTACAGTTAGGCCTGCTGAACGTCCCGGTGTTCGACCGCAATAGCTGGACATTCCAATTGGAAAGTGAGTTCAGCGCTTCTCGCTGGGGAAGCCGGGAGAACTATTGGCGCTTATGGGGGCAACTACAGCGTCATCAGCTTACCTTCTGGAGCGGATTCCTGGATCTGTTCTTTTTGTGGGGACAGGGGAGCTCACTGCCCTTGCAAAAACAGTTCACCCTGTTTTTACCTTACAATAATCTAACCAAACCGGGAACCTTTAAAAGCGCTGTTTCTTTCCGGCGGACGGACGATCGCGTCTGGATGTTCTTACTGGAACATCACTTCGGAAATTGGCCGGTGAGATGGATCCCCGGATTGAATCGCTTCACTTCGGACTTTGTTTTATTTTTTAACCAGGGGCAACTCGGCCAGGAGGAAACATTCCGGGAGGTCGGGGTTGCCTTCTCGCGGATTTTTACTTTCTTACGATTGAACTTCGTCTGGGAGCTTCGCCGTCAGGGACAATTCTCGGTTACTTTGGAAGCTGCTATGTGATGTTTCCCCTTCCAGAAGCTTCAATCGGCGACTGTTCTTATTGTTGAGTCCTCGCGGGAAACATTTTTGGTGTGAATGGATTAAGATATTTTGTAAATTGGTATTTTAATATTTTGAAACAGGATGATTAAAGAAAGATGAAAATTGCTGTTTTAGTTTCCGGGGGAGTCGATAGCTCCGTAGCGCTTGCCCTGCTTAAAGAACAGGGGCACGATGTAACCGCGTTTTATCTGAAAATCTGGTTGGAAGAAGATGTGGCGTTTCTGGGGCAGTGTCCCTGGGAGGAAGATTTAAAATACGTTCAGGCGGTTTGCGAACAGCTCGAGGTCCCCTTGCAGGTTCTCTCGTTGCAGCGGGAATATTGGGATCTGATTGTGACCTATGCGCTGGAAGAGATCAAGGCAGGACGAACGCCCAATTCAGACATATTCTGTAACCGCCTGATTAAGTTCGGAAAATTTTACGACAAGATAGACCGTTCTTTCCAGAAAATTGCTTCCGGGCATTACGCCCAGGTGCATCGAATGGGCGACAAGTACCTGTTGAAACGCTCGCCGGATCCGGTGAAGGATCAGACCTACTTTTTAGCCTATATGACCCAGGAACAACTGGCACGCGCCTGCTTTCCGCTGGGAATCTACAACAAAGCTCAGGTGCGGGAATTGGCCCGGAAGTACGATCTCCCGAATAAGGATCGCAAAGACAGTCAGGGAATCTGTTTCCTGGGCAAAATTCGCTACAGCGATTTTGTGAAGCACCATCTGGGTGAGCAAAGGGGGTACATCATTGACATCAACAGCGGAAAAAAATTAGGCGAACATCGGGGGTACTGGTTCTACACAATTGGTCAGCGACAGGGCCTGGGTTTGTCCGGAGGACCCTGGTACGTGGTGGACAAGGATGTGAAGGAAAACATTGTTTACGTGGCCCATCGAGACCAGTTACCGGAAAAATCCAATCGGGTTTTTGAGGTGGCTAATTTTAACTGGTTTTTGGGACAGCGACCGGAAAAGGAAGAACTGCAGGTTAAAATTCGGCACGGGAAGGTGATTTACAATTGTAAGATTGAGTATGTGGAGGAAGAGCGGGCGTGCGTCACCATCGATCGACCAGATTCTGGTATTGCGCCCGGTCAGTTTGCCGTATTTTACGATGAAGAACTTTGTTTAGGTGGGAGCGTAATTGTGGGGTAGGAAAAACCGGGGGCAGTTGAAACATCGGGACGCTACGACCGGGATGTGGTTCTGGATTGAAGGACCGAACTGATAATCTCGCTCAATTCCTTTACCGTGAATGGTTTGCGAATGCACTGGGAAAAGCCGTAGGCAGAATAGTTAGCCATTACCGGGTCGCTGGAATAGCCGCTGGCTACAATGGCGATTACGTTCGGGTCGATCTTGAGCAGTTCTTTGATGGCTTCCTGTCCTCCCATGCCGCCCGGGATGGTCAAATCCATAATCACGGCATCAAATGGTTTGCCGTTGCGGAGGGCCGATTGGTATTCTTTGATAGCGGTGTTACCGTCGGCTACCGCTACCACTTCGTATCCCAATTCCAGCAAAATTTGCTGCGCCATTTCCCGTACCAGCTCCTCGTCGTCCATTAATAAAATACGTCCTTCTCCCCGGGTAATGGAATCCCGGGGGCTCTTTTTAAGGGGATGTTTCCGGTCGCAGGCCGGGAGGTAAAAATAAAAGGTGCTGCCTTTTCCCAACTCCGATTCAGCGTAAATGTAGCCGTTGTGTTTTTTAATAATCGAATACGAAGTGGCTAATCCCAACCCATTGCCCTGTTTTTTGGTGGTAAAATAGGGATCAAAGATTTTGTCCAGGTATTCCGGAGGAATTCCCACTCCCTGGTCTTTAATACTAATTCTGATGTATTTCCCGGGGGCGAGTGGCAGGCTGTTTTGGTTTTTAATTTCCACGTTTTCGGCCGAGACGTTGATGATGCCGCCTTCGGGCATGGCCTGCTCAGCATTCAGAATGAGGTTCTGAATAACCTGGCTGATTTGTCCGGTGTCCACCTCGACCGTCCAGAGGTCTTCCGGTAAATCGAAGGTGCAGCGGACCGTTGATCCGCTGAGGGTAAAGTTTACCGATTCCTGAATGATTTCGCTAATGGAGGCGGTTTCTTTCACAGGCGATCCGCCTTTCGAGAAGGTGAGCAGTTGCTGGGTGAGGTCTTTCGCCCGGATGGTCGCTTTTTCTGCTTCCGCCAATCGATCCAGCGCTTTCTGGTTGTCCTGGCTGAAGATCATGGCCAGCGAAATGTTTCCCAGAATAACCGCTAAAATGTTGTTGAAATCGTGGGCGATTCCGCCGGCCAGCAGTCCCACCGACTCCAGCTTTTGCGATTTTAAGCGTTCCTGCTCCAGTTGCTTTTTGGCGGTAATGTCCCGAAAGACTAATACCACTCCAATGATGTTGTTCTCGTTGTCGCGAATCGGGGCGCCATTGTGGGCAATGATTCTCTCCGAACCGTCCTTCGCGATGAGCAGCGCTTCCTGAACCAGGCGAACGGTGTCGCCTGCTTCCATCACCTCTTTCACCAAATTGGGAAGAGGTTCCCGGCGATCCAGCGAAAGGAGGTGGAAAATTTCACTGAATTTTTTCTGCACGGCTTCGGATTGCTTCCAGCCGGTCAGCTTTTCGGCCGCCGGATTCATTAGCACAATGTTGCCCGAAATGTCGGTGCTGATCACCCCGTCACCAATGGAGCGCAATGTAACGGCTAAACGTTCCTTCTCGGTCTGAATAAGCTGCTCGAAATTTTTCCTTTCCGTAATGTCGCGGGCAATGGCAATGGCCACGTCTTTGCCGAAATATTTTGAGCGGGTTAGAATTACTTCCTTGGGAAAGATTTCGCCGTTTTTTCGTTTACCCCACCATTCAAACTTTTGAGGAATGCCTTGAAAGGCCGCTTCCAGATACTTTTTGGTCTCTTCCATGTCCACTTTGCCGGGGGCGGCCAGTTCCGCCGGGGTGTTGCCAATAAAGAATTCTTTGTCGTAACCGTACATTTTAACCGCCCCTTCATTAACATCCAGGAACCGACCCTCCTTGTCCTGAATATAAATGGCCTCCGGAATGTTGTTGAACAATCCCCGGTAACTTTCCAGCGAATCGCGTAAAAATTGTTCATTTCGTTTTCGATCTTCAATATTCTGGAAGTGAATTAGAAAATAAATGGGCTTTCCGGAGGGATCAACCACCACCGAACAGATTAATTCTGCCGGGAAAGATACTCCGTTTACGCAGGATATGTGGATTTCGCCGTGCCAGTCTTTTCCGTTCAGCAGATTGGGAATAATTTCCTGCTTTAAAATTTTTTGACCGGCTTGGTTGGTGAAGCTGAAAATCGGTTTACCCAGAACCTCCTGGTCGGACTCTAATTTGCAGTGTTTGAGGAATCCCGGATTCACATACTCAATGCGTCCCTTCAAATTAGTCAAAACCATGGCCAGGGGAGTGGTTTCCACTGCCCGGGAGAGGCGCCGCAGGTTGTTCTCCATCTCTTTGCGTTCGGTAATATCGACCGCGGTGCCCAGAATGGCCCAATCTCCCTCGTACAAAATTTTGCGGGCGGTGAGGTCAATTAAGCGGATGTCGCCCCCTTTGGTGTAAATCCGAAATTCGTAATGGCTGAGAGATTCGGAGTCGGCTTCATCGATGAACTTTTCTTCGCTAATGATATCCCGGTCATCCGGATGAACAATATCTGTGAATTTCAGGTGCTCGAATTCTGCCAGCGTGTAGCCGGTAATCGCTTCGCAAGCGGGATTAACATATTTGAATTTTTGATTCTGGAAAATGATGATCGCGGAACTGGTTGTTTCGGTAAAGGCCCGGAATTTCGATTCGCTTTCCACCAGGGCCTGGTAAGCTTCCTCCAGCTTCTCTTTTTCTTTGAGAAGCTGTTGCGTGCGCACTTTGACTTTGGTTTCGAGCTTTAAATTCTGTTTTTCGATTTGCCGCACCCGATAACGGTGAGTTACGACCAAGCCGAGTCCAATCGTGAGCAGTACCAGAGAAATAAACCACCAGGTGCGCCAGAAAGGGGTGAGAATCTCAAAGGAGTAGCTGGCGGGTTTTACTGACCACAAACCGTCGGCGTTCTTGGCCCGGACTTTAAACGTGTATTTTCCCGGGGGAAGATTCGAATAGGTCACATAGTCGTTTTTGGTGATGGGAGACCAGTCTTGATCGAGCCCTTCCAGCTTGTACTGGTATTGCACGGCTTCCGGAACGGTAAAAGAAATCCCGGTGAAAAAGAAGGTTAAATAATTTTTGTTGTGGGGAAATTTCCCTTCCGGCGGAAAAAAGATTTTTTCCCAGAAGGTTTGCAAACCGGTAATGTAAATGGCGGGTGGAACGGTGTTTTTGTGTACCATGGACGGCGAATACTTCACCGCCCCGGCGATGGTACCAAACCAGATGTTTCCGTGACTGTCTTTCAACACCGCATCTTGATTGGTCTCGTGGATTGGAAACCCTTCGTTATTTCCATAACGGGTGAAACTGGAGTCGCGCAGGTCAATACAGAGAATTCCCCGTCCGGTGCCTAACCAGAGTAAATTGTCTCCGTTCCCGGTAAGGGAATAAAGCGTTTCGCCCTGGATGGCTTTAAGGTTCGTGATGGGTTGAAATGTTTTCCGATCGTACTTTACCAGAGTGCCTTCGTATGTCACAATCCACAGGTTGCCCTCATTGTCTTCATAAAAACAGGCTGCCGAGGTGATGTTGTCTCCCGATTGTACGGAATAGGCATGAAATTTTCCGTTTTCGTATTTAATAATCCCGTTGTAATCGGTACCGAACCAGAGAGTGCCCTTGCGATCGCGGTATATGGAAATGATTTTATTTCCGCTGAGGCCGTCTTCGGTGGTAAAGTTTTCAAATCGTCCCGTTTTAGGCGAGTATTTGATGATTCCGTCAAATAAAGTACCGCACCACAGGTTACCCTGGGAATCGAGGTTCAATGCGGTAATAAAATCGCTGGGCAGCCCGTTGCGGGAATCGAAATGAATTGTTTGATTGGTGCGGGAATTCATGCGAAAAAGACCGTTCCCGGAAGTACCAATCCAGACGTAGCCGCGGGGATCGCTGACAATATCGAAAACAGTCCCGATTTTCACACCGTTTAACTTCTCGAACGCCCGGGCCCGTAGTTTCAGGTTTGGGTCGTTAGTGGGGATTAGCTTGGTG
>JAJRXE010000231.1 GCA_024276455.1 Calditrichota bacterium | reverse complement strand
GACACTTACTGTCCCAATTGTAAGAAAGTACTCATTCGCCGTCGAGGATATTATATTGAAGAGAACCATATTCAACACGGAAAATGCTCTTTTTGCGGCGAGTCCATCCCGGGAGTTTGGTCTTAAAAACTGAATCGCTTACAAAGGGAGGGTTTTCTTTACAACCTTAAAGTCGAATTTGAAAAATGGCAAAAAGGAAATGCAAAAAATGAATCTTCGAAACATATTGATAAAGGGGGGTTTTATGATCACGTTGTTCAGCGCTTTACTGTTTGGTCAGAAGACCGAGGAGGTGCGTTCTCCGGCGGTGGCCGGTCTGTTTTATCCCGATGATCCGCACACCTTAGTTCAGATGATTGACCAATATTTGTCGCAGGCCAAAATTGTAATTTCCGGCGAAATCGGGGGACTCGTTTCTCCCCATGCGGGTTACGTCTATTCCGGACCGGTGGCTGCCTGGTCGTACAAACAGCTTACCGGCAAACACTACGATTACGTGGTGGTGATTGCTCCCTCCCACTACGAGTATTTCCCGGGTTGCAGTATATTTCCCGGAAAAGCCTATGCGACTCCGCTGGGATAAATTCCCATCGCCAAAGCCCTGGCCGAGGCGCTCACCGAACAATCCGACCGAATCTATTTTTCCGAACGCGGCCACCATGTGCTGGCGCAGGGCCGGGGCGAGCATTCTCTGGAGGTTCAACTTCCCTTCCTGCAACGTGTGCTGGACAATTTCCAGCTTGTACCCATTGTGGTGGCAGACCAATCCTGGAACAATGTTAAAGTGCTGGGAGAAGCATTGGCTCGCGTCTTAAAAGGGAAGAATGCCCTCATCGTCGCTTCTTCGGACCTCTCGCACTACCACAGTTATTCAACCGCCTATCGAATGGATGAACCAATCCAGGAATACTTTGAAAAGTTTAAATATGAAGATCTCATCTACGCCTGTGAAGATCAGGTGATTGAAGCCTGCGGATATGGCCCCATTGCCGCCATGCTTTACGCCTGTTCCCTCATGGGTTACAACAAGAGCAAAGTGCTAAAATACGCAACTTCCGGCGATATCCCCGGGGGCGACAAATCGCAAGTGGTGGGTTACATGAGCGGGGTGGTTTACCGTTGAGGGATTAATCATTCGGAAAGTAACAGTCTATGGAAGGTAAAATCATCGAACAATTTCGGATTCTGCGCGAGATTGGCCGCGGGGGAATGGGGGTAGTATATCTGGCGGAAGATTTGCGCTTGCAGCGAAAAGTGGCTTTAAAATTTTTAAAAAACATTCACCTCAACCAAAGTGCTTACCAGAAAATTTTAGACGAAGCCCGACAGGCGGCCCGGATTAACCATCCGGGAATCGTTACTATTTACGACGTGGTTCAGACGGACGAATACCAATTCATCGTTATGGAATATGTGGAGGGGCGCTCGCTCAATTCGTTCATGAACACTCATCGGGTCAGTTTCCAGATTGCACTGAAAATTGCCAAACAGTTAGTTCAGATTATTTCATTCGCCCACAGCCAGAATTTGATTCACGGTGATCTGAAACCCAACAACATCATGATTACTCCGGAAGGGAATGTCAAACTGCTCGACTTTGGGCTCTCTAAAGTATTAACCTCTGGACAGGAATCCTCCCGAATTTCCGGCACCCTCCCTTACATGGCTCCGGAACAAATCACCGGAGAGCATGTCGATGAACAGACCGATCTCTACTCGCTGGGGATCATTCTTTACCAGCTCTTTACCAACCAATTACCTTTTGCCAGCACCAATCAAGCGGCTTTAATTTATTCCATTATCCATGATGAACCGATTGAACCCCATAAAATCAACAAATCTGTCCCGGAATCCCTCTCCAAAATGATTTTACAGTGCCTCGCTAAAGAAAAACGCAACCGATACGATTCCTGTCGAACATTGCTGGCTGACTTAAAAGAAGTGGAACATGAAACCAGCAAGGAAAAAACCCAACTCCCTCGAAAGCTCATTTACGTCAACGTCTTCATCCTTTTCATCATTATTTCGGTGCTCTTCTATTTGATTTTTGAAATCAAAACCCAGCCCCCACACACCTTACCTCCCGAGGCAATTTCTTTATCGGAGCCCGTCAACCTGACCATTAACTACCAGCTGCCAGATGAAAGAGACAGGGAAGGGCAAGTCCATTTATTGGGTCTAACAGAACTGTTAAAAGAACAATTGCAACAAATTGCGGGGTTCCAGGTCTCGACAATGGAACAAGCCCAGCAACCAGAGCCGCTTCAGAATGTAAAAAAGGCCAGCAAGAATTTTTTAGTTAAATTCTCCATAAAAAAAAGAAGCAAAGGATTTGACCTTTTTTGCCAGATTAATAATCTCCAGAACAACGAACAAAAGTCTTTCCATTACCGCTGGAACAATTTCAACGAAATCTATTCCATTAGCAAAAGTCTGATCGTTAACTTTCTGAGTTTCACCATCAATAGAAATGTCAAATTAGCGGATTTTTCCGGTCCCATTCGAGAAAATATCTATGCGTATTACTATTTTTCCCGGGGACTTTACTATTACAAGGAAGCTCATTACGAGCTGGCTAAACAATCTTTTGACAAAGCTCTGGAGTTTAATCCTTTCTTTGCCCGGGCCAAATATTTTCGCGGACTAACTCTCTGCTCTCAGGAGCAGTATCAGAATGCTTTGAACGACTTCCTGGACATTTTGCCGGAAGCCAGTAAAAACATTCAGCCGGAGTGGGAACTACAATTCGATTGGAGCACCCCTCAATCCATTAAAAAGTTCCTCCCTGTAACCATCCTGAAAAATGGGAAATTGGATAAAACAACCCTATTTTATTTCCGAACCCCCGCTAAAAACGAAGTCACAATCATCGATATACGGAATAAATCTTATAAAAAAATTCAACTGCCAGCTAAAGGCCGTTTCAATGTACTGGCAATTTATTACACCCGAGGGACATATCTTTTCTTTCTGAATTACGCAAAACACAAAAAAATGGGCCTTGCTCTCTTTAATCCCCAAAAGAATCGTTGGGAATTTAGCTCTACTTTTCAGTATTATAAAACTCCGAACCTGGAGACGGATGGATTTACTATTTACACAATAGACGATCAGATCGTAAAAAAAATTGACTTGTTCAAGCCAGAGCAAGAGACTAAAGTTGAATTACCCTCGAACAGAAAATTATTTTTCGCAAAAACGACTTTGAAAAACACTGTTATCACTTACAACGACTCAGCAATTTATAAAATCAATTTCAAAGACCTGGAAGTCGAATACATCCACGAAAAACTGAACGTACCGCTCTCGAAAATAGCAAAAATAAAATTCATTAAACATTATCTGTTTTTTGTACCTTTTCACTCAAAAAAAATGTACATCTATGATATTGCAAAATCGGCCATTATCGATTCTCTTCCCAGCATTGAAATCAACAAAAAAATATTCTTAAAGCACAAAATCTACCCTTTCGACATTTGGGAAGATCTCAACCTGCTGCTGGTTTTTGATCCCGATTCTCTTTTGAATATTTATTCTCTGGAGAAAGAACGAGATTACCCGCTTCTGGGTAAAATAAAGCTCCCGCTAACATCCACAGCCGTATCCACTCTTTACTTCACAAACAATAATAATGAAATATATTTTTATAACGACAAAAAGCAGCGTCTCTACCGGGTCGAAATACAAGGTTCGGGAATCAGGATGATCGCCAACAGGATAACCAATCACATTAAACAAATCTTAGTTCTCAATCCTTTGTACATTTACGCACAAGGGCAAATAAACAACCGAATATTAGAAAAATCCAATTTAACGGAAATTTGGAAGATTGAAGCCAGATACAATTTTCAGACCAAAATTAAAAGGGGTCAAGATTTTGTATTTTACAATGCGAAAGAACAAAAATTGGCTATTTATGACATTCTGAACCGGAAATTTCTGGGATTTTTTAAATTTCCCGAGACCAATATCAGCCAACCCATATTCATGAACGATCATGTGTATCTTTTTACAGAAAACAAATTCAAATCATATAATCTTAATGCGTTTGTTCAATTAGATCCTT
>JAJRXE010000230.1 GCA_024276455.1 Calditrichota bacterium | reverse complement strand
TCCCAGTGTAACGATACCCACCGCCCCCAGCAAGGCTCCCCGGGTACGGTAACCACGATGCCACTGTTCCCAGCCCGGGAAAAGGAAAGAACGCCAGGGAACTTCTTGATGCACCGCCTGTGCTTGCAGCACCTGAATTCGCCGGTTCAGGTCCTCCAGGTATTCTATTTTGGTTTTTTGAAAGAGGGTCAGCAGTTTGGGAGGCGTTTCCACCGGATCCAGCGAGTACGTCGGATCGATTTCCAGGAGGTGCCAGAAGTGATTACTTGCCAGGGCAGCATTACCCTGCTGAAAGGCAATAAAAGCAGCGTAGCGGTAAATTTCGATTTTATCCGCCGGCGGGAAATTGTCTATGGAACGAAAGGCAATATTCAAAAGTTCGGCGGAACGCTCGTAATCGAACTGCTTGTAAGCCTCGGTTAGCTGTTTTACCAGATCCGCCGGTTTCACCTGATGGTCTTCCTGAGCAAACAACAGCGTCCCGACCCACAGCAAGAATCCCAGCAAACTGACGGAATAAACAGAAAATTTTGTGGTATTCATTATTTAATTAAATGTACCCTTCTCAGCGCCGTAAATTTTTTACCCTGTAGCTGGACGAAATATAGGCCGGAAGACAACGGGAGTCCAGTAGAATTTCGAATGGAGAAAGTGAAGCGATGCTCTCCGGCGGCCAGCCATCCCCGGTAAAGCATGGCGACCTCCCGTCCCAGGGCGTCAAACACCTGTAAACGGACGTCGTCGCGCTCCGGCAGATTCAAGACAAGCGTGGTTTCCCCGTTGAAGGGATTGGGATAATTCTCCAGTACGACCGTGGTGCGAGGCAAGGGCGCCTCGTTTTCGGTCAGACCCACCAATACATCCAACGCTTCTACGATATTGTAAACCACTCCGCCCATACTGGCCTGTCCGCCAATCGCGTACACTTTTCCATCCACCTCTGCCGCCACCAGCTCTTTTCGGGGCGTGTTCAAAGGGGGGCCCTCCCGCCAAACACCCCGGTTCCCCTGCCAGGAAAATATTTGTACCTTATCGAAAGAATCGCGATGGGCAATCCCCCCGATTACCCAGATTTGATTTCCGGTGTGGGTGTAACCGGCACTTCCGCACCCGTACAGCATGTTTCCTATTACCTCCCAACTGCCGGTCGCGAAATTGTACTTCTCGTAGCTGGCCAGCGGCCCGTAATAAATGCCTCCCAGCACCAGGATTTCTCCCTCGACGCGGGCAGCCATGGGCGCCCCCCGGGCATAATTCAAGCGAGCCGGCAACGTTTCCCAGCGGTTACTCCGGGGATAATAAACATCTACCCGGTCCGAATTCTTGCCCCCATTCACCGTGCCACCAATCAGCCAGATGGCGGAATCGACCACCACCGCCGCCATGCCGTAGCGTGCCTGAGGCAGCTGGCTCTCCAACTGCCAGCGTCCCACCGCCGGATCGTACACTTCCACGGAATCGACAATCCGGTGCTCCTGTCGACCTCCAAAAAGAAAGATTTTCCCGTCAAAGACCTGAGCGACCGCATTCTCCCGGGGCACTACCGTGGTGGGTCCATTTCCATTCC
>JAJRXE010000014.1 GCA_024276455.1 Calditrichota bacterium | reverse complement strand
GGGAAACCGTTTGATGAGGCAAAAGCGCCTCATCGGCTACAAGGGTGGGATTTCTGGGATTCAGGTTCTGGAGTTGCACGCTCTGTTTCTCAATGGTTAGAATTGCGTGATGCCGAGAAACGGTTCGGTCTTGAAATACCACTTCGTTGTCAGCAGCTCTCCCAAGCCGCAACCGGTAGGTTTGATTCCGGTGAACAGGAACCTCCCACACCAGGCCGATGGAGGAATGCCGAGACCCCGGCAAACGAAATTCGGGCGGTTCCGTAGAATAGATGACAAAACGGTGGTGAAGAATCGCCCGGCAATAGGGGCAGAAACGCACCTGATGGACTTCTTCCCGTTCAAGAATAACGGTATTCTCGCACTCCACACAGAACAAGCGTTGTTCTTGCAGAGGAGAAACAATCACAGGAGAAGGTTCGGAGGATATGTCACCGGTTATCCCAAATTCGCGTTTATACTGTTCCAACAATGCGCCCGCATTTTCCGTGCGCTTGTCCGGATGCAACTCCACCGCATCCCGAATAATCTGCTGTAGTGGGTCTTCAATTTGTTTCAGATACGATTCGATGAAATGGTGCGGCGATTTTAAATACTGTTCAGATAGTTGCCTGGGGTGGTCGATTAGTTTACGCCGCGTTTCCGGATTATTCATTAGCAATAATATCATGCCCAGGGAAAACACATCGTGAAGCAACCGCTGGGCAATACCGCGCTGACGGATGTTCTGGTAACGTTTTGCCAATTCACTTAACCGGAGGGAAGCCTCCCGGAATTCGGGGATTTTCTGGTATTGCGGCGCCAGAAAGAGAATTTCGGGCGGCATAAATAAAACTGTCCCCATAAAACGGGGCTTCACCTCCTGGGTCAGGCGGGTAATACTCTCCTGCGACCAGAAAGCAAGGCCGAAATCAATCAGAACCGGGCTTCCGTCTTCGCGAAGACGTATATTTTCCGGTTTCAAATCCCGATGTGCGATGGTATTGGCATGGAAGGAATAAACCGCCTGAATGATTTCCTGATTGATGCGGGGTAAATCGTCCGGCCGGTCTTCAATCCATTCCAGCAGATCGTAAGGCAGATATTCCATCACAATGCCGTAAAACCCTCCGCCATCGGCCAGTTCCAGAAAATCGTCCACCACCGCAGAATAAGGAGTTCCGTATTTTTTCAATCCCAGATATTCCATCCGAAAGCGCTGGAGCACTTCACGATTGCCATAGTTGTTTTGCAAAACTTTTAGGGCTTTCTTTTCACCGCTTCTCAGGTCTTCAATCAAATAGACCGCTCCAAATCCACCGGCACCCAATTTTTTAACCAGATGATATTGGCTTTGTAAACTTTTTGGAAAAATGGAATCCATGGCACTACCTGAGCATGTATTCTTGTAAGAGCGCAAAACGATTGGTTAATTGTTCGCTAATCCCCAATCCGGAAACCACAGCAAATGCCATAATGGCCCCCTCATTGTCAATCTTAAACAAGGGGCCTCCACTGGCGCCATGATAAGTCGGGGAATTGCACACAATACAACCGTCCACAATTTCTGTACAAAATCCCACCGTACCGGAAGCGTAATGCCCTTTAGGAAAACCGAACCAGGAGACTAAATTCCCTTCATTAATAATCTTGTCAGCGAGGGTTGGATCAATGGGGAGAGCAAAATTCGCGTATTCCCCAATGGACTGGTCTATTTTCAGTACAGCAATGTCAATATCCCGGAATCGATTAAATAATCTGCGATCGATTTTAATTAAATCTTCATCACTAAGATTAGTTGTATCAGGAATTCCCTCCCGATATCGCTTACATAATACAATATAATTTGTAGGATCTATCTCTTGTTCATTACCATGGTCTTCGGGATAAATAACATGGTCGGCAGTAATAAAATAATAATTTTGATTGTATTTCCCTATCCATACCGTACCGGAATTAGCACCATTCTGTAGGAGTAAAATTCCTAAAAAAACGCTTTTCCCCAGCACGTAATCTTGATAAGTGCGGATTTGTTCCTCGATGGCGTGAATCGATTCTGCATCAAGATTGCGCATATTCTCGGCCACTTCCTTAAGAGCCTGTTGTAGCGAATCGACCTTTTGCTGGAGTTGCTGGTTTCTACCCGAGGTTTCCTCTAACTTTTGTTTGGCGGCAAGATACTCGTTTTGTAAACTCTCAATTCGTTTTTGCAGATTTTGCAGATCAGCTAGCTTTTTTTTAAGCTCTTTTTGTACCTGGTGGATTTTGGTTTTTGCCTCTTTCAACTGTTGTGCTTTTATTTTGTAAAGCGCTTCCACACTGGAAGTGGCCATCATGGACAGGTTTCCCATACCAACCACGGCAAACAGAATTAACATTAATGCTGCCTTAATTTGCAGGCGGGCACTTTTGTAGCGATTAAAGAGTTGTCCCGAAACGCTGGCCATGGTTTTGGGATGTACCATCGATCGCCTAAAGGGAGTGGCTTGAATGGTTAGATGCGGTCCGTATTCAGCCACCAACTCAACTTCCAGATAGAACTGATTTTCCAAAAACATTCGCTCCGAGGGCTTATGCAATTGGCCATTCACATTCATGCTGTATTTCGCATCCTCAAAACGAACCACAATACCGTTCGGTTGAGAAGCAAAAGAGGCATGGCGGCGACTAACGTATTTATTTTCCCGATCAATTACAAAATCCGCCCAGTTGGGATCCCGTCCCACTTTTAATAAAGTTTTACCGGTAAATTCACGCTCTTTCTCAACTTGCGCACCCTCTCCTCGGGTCC
The DNA here is from genome assembly GCA_024276455.1 of Calditrichota bacterium. Lineage (GTDB taxonomy): Bacteria > Calditrichota > Calditrichia > RBG-13-44-9 > RBG-13-44-9 > JAJRXE01. The sequence continues at coordinate 1,336 of JAJRXE010000014.1, read as the reverse complement.
TGACCTTCCACTTAAACACCTGGGCCGCATCTTTGAAAATTTGTGTAACCGTTTGACTGGCAATATCGAATTCAGAGGTCGGCTGGCCTTGCAAAGAAGAAACCAGCGCACTTTTAGAACCCCATTGGGTGAACGCCAGCACAAAGGCGATGCTTAACATCACGAATGTGTAGAACAATCCGGCAAACCCCTTGAAAGGAATCGGTGCCCCTAAGGTGGCAAAAAATTCAAGGAAATAGAACAGCCAGGTTGTTCCAATAATTACTCTTCGAATGCGCATTAAGACCGGCGTGGTAATCATAAACATCATGATGAGAAGAATAAAGGCAATCAATATCAAAAGCCAGCCATCCGGAGCCCCATACGCCCCAATGCGGGCATTTAATTCGCTTTCAATCCCGGCAACATAGCTGTAGCCGGTCATTTCGCCCCAAAAGCTGCCGGTAAGTAATGGCCAGGTTCCGAAAATTCCTAATAATGCCAACAATACGGCAATCACTGCAATCATGTTCATTCCTCCGTAACAAAATGGTTAGCGGATGGTAATTTCGAAGAATTGCTCATTGTTAAATAAGCGATATTTCCCAACCACAATGGGAATAAAAAACGGTGGAATTTTCAAAAAAACATTGGGGGTATCTTCCGGGAATAGGTACCACCAGTCATTCAATTTTCTGATGGTTATCCTCTGGGATGAAACACCGGCCATTTTTAAATATTTCTCATCCTTCAAATCGAAAAATTGAGTTAAAAATGCCCGGTTCAATTCTAATTCCGATGCTTCAATATTGATGGTCTTTCCTTTGAAATTAGGATGGATACACTCCAGACAGTCCAACAAAATGCGAGATTGCCACTGGTCCGGTTTGCCCCCAATTAACTGGGTTTTATCGACGTCTAACTCGGATTCCCCGGCATATCTCATGACAAATCCAATTTCACCCAGACGAATCTCCTGCCCGTTGTAAATCGGAAAAGGATGATGAATTGCCAGGTACCATGGCTTTCCGCGCGGATTCTGGATTAATAACAAATGGTCCTGCGGGTAAAACAGGAACTCCAATCCGGTATGCGCCCCGAAATACCCAGCCGGTTTGGCAAGCAAGGCAAGTTCTATTGAAACAGATTTTGCGTTTTCATCGTTGGGTTTCAAAGAAAGAGTATACTCACCCAAGGTTTCTTGTGAAGAAAGCGAAGAAGAGATTGAATCATTGCTCAAGTCTGCCCCACAATAAATGCAATATCTGGCTTTGGCGGTGACTGAACGTCCGCACTCCGGACACTTTAGTTGTTTCGCTGAATCATCCGGATCCTTTGGCAGACTTTTCATTTCCCT
>JAJRXE010000229.1 GCA_024276455.1 Calditrichota bacterium | reverse complement strand
GGTTAATGCTCTCGAATATCCGCCTGATTCAGGACACCGTTTACTTCGATCTGCCGGCGGCCCCCGGGAATGCTTCTTTCCAGGGAGTTATTTCCTCCGATCGGACAAAAATTGCCGGACAATTTCAGCAATTCGGTCAAACCTTTCCGTTTACTCTGCAGCGCAAAGGCGAGAAGCAAAAGGCCAAAGAACAATCTGCCTGGGAGATCAAACGGAAAAAGATTCGGGTTTTTGTGGATTCTTTGCGGAAAGTGTGGGACGTTCCCGGAGTGGCCCTGGCGGTGGTCAAAGATGGACAGGTAGTCCTGGCGGAAGGCTTTGGGGTTCGAAATAGGGAGGAAAATTTACCGGTTACTCCGCGGACTCTGTTTGCCATCGGTTCCTGTACCAAAGCGTTCACAACGTTTGTGCTGGGGATGTTAGTGGAAGAAGGAAAATTGGATTGGGACCAACCGGTGCAGCGCTATTTGCCCGATTTTCGGATGTACGATCCGGTTGCGACCACTCACTTAACGCCGCGCGACCTGGTAACTCACCGTTCCGGTTTGCCCCGGCACGATTTCGCCTGGTACAATGCCGACTGCAGTCGGGAAGAATTGGTCCACCGCCTGCAATATTTACCTCCGAACAAAGATATTCGGGTCGCCTTTCAGTACCAGAACCTGATGTACCTGACGGCAGGTTATCTGGTTGAAAAATTAACAGGCACCAGTTGGGAGAATGTGGTTCGCACCCGAATTTTTCAGCCGCTGGGCATGAAAAACAGCAATTTTTCGGTGACCGTCTCTCAGCAAACAGTCGATTTTGCTTTTCCTTACCAGAAGAAAGAGGGGAAGGTACGGCGAATTCCCTTCCGTAACATCGATGTCATCGGGCCGGCCGGCTCCATCAATTCCAATGTGGAAGACATGGCCCGTTGGTTATTGTTACAGTTAAATCAGGGAAAAATCGGCGAAACCAAACTGGTTACTCCCACCACGCTGAACGAAATGCATTCGCCCCAAATGCACATTACCGAGCCGGTAGAGTACGACGAGCGCTTGAGTTCAGCCTATGGACTGGGTTGGTTTCTTGAGGTTTACCGGGGGCATTACCGGGTTTACCACGGGGGCGGCATCGACGGTTTTTCCGCCCTGGTATCTTTGTTTCCTCGCGATCGGTTTGGAACCGTGGTTCTGACAAACCTGGGCGGCTCTCCGCTCCCCTCCATTGTCAGTTTTTACGTGGCGGATTTGTTGCTGGGATTAGAACCAGTGGATTGGAACTCCCGAATCAAAACGAAAGTGGAGCAGGCCGAGAAAATTGAGAAGGAGAAGAAAATTGCCCGGGCGGAACGAATCAAAGGTACCAAACCGTCCCACAAATTGGAAGCCTACCTGGGGGAATACGAGCATCCGGGCTATGGGGTTCTGACCATCGACCGGGTCGGAAAACAATTGCGGGTGGTTTTCCATCGGATCAGCTCACGGTTGGAACACTGGCACTACGACGTATTTCGGGCCACCGAGGACGTCTGGGGCGACCAGGGACTGATGTTCAATTTTCTGACTAACGAAGAGGGGGCGGTGGAAAGAGTGAGCGTTCCCTTCGAAAAGCTGGTTGACCCGATTGTGTTTGTCAAACGTCCCCCGAAAAAAATGTACGATCCGGACTACCTTTCCAGGCTGGTGGGCGAGTATGGCATCGACGGTCAGCGCATTCAGTTTGAGTTGAGGGGCAACAACCGTTTGTACGCTGTCATTGCCGGACAACCGCCTTACGAGCTGATTCCTTCCCGAGAAAATGAATTTCGCCTGAAAGGGTTAAACCAGTTCCGGGTGAAATTCAAGATCGAGGGAGAGGGAAAGGCGGTGGAAGCCGTTTTTTACCAGCCTAATGGGGTTTTTCCGGCTCGCAGGGTCAAATAAGTACACCGAGGGCCGGCAGATTCGTCGATCCAGTGAACGGAGCTTTGGGGGTAAAGCTCCGTTCGGGTTTGGCTCACCTGGTAAAAATATCCTCAAAAGAACAAGCGATTAACTAACCTCCCTTGAAATCAAAACTACCCAGCAGTGACCCTTTGGTTCTCCGAAAGTGCAAATCAGTAAATTGAGGGTTGAAATTTGTTTTTCTGGTGATTATCTTGGTTTAAAATCATGCAAATGGGTGAAATAAAGAGGAACGGATTAGTGAATCGTATTCTGCTGTTAATCGGAATCTTAGCTGTGGTTGTTGGGCAAATCTCCTGCGAACAAAAAGAAAAACCCCTTCAGGAGATCCAGATTTCCTGGACTCCTAACAGTGAACCGGATATGTTGTACTACCGTTTGTTCTGGTGGCATGGTTCGGATTCCTCTTCCTGTCCGTTTACCTACGGCGATTCTTCTTACCGTTACACCCGCTATTTTGTGAAAGACGTGCCGCATCAGGTGGGGGTGGGTCAGATGGAAATTCTTTATCAGGATGTTGCCGACGGGGGTTGGGTTCGGGCGGCTTTAACCGCGGTTGATCAGAATGGAAACGAAAGTCCCCTGGCAGTTTCCAATTTCCTGCGTCTCAGCGGCTCAGCGACGGAAAATCGGAGCTTTTTGAGAATTAAATTGCCCTGAGAAAAAGCATCGCCACCTTGAATTACCGTGTAATAGAGACGATGTTAAATAAAAATAAATAGTACCCGTGCTGCAAGTTGAGTGACGAATAAAATTAATTGAAGATAGTTAACCTGCTTGAAAATAAAAGGAGTTTTGAGTTAATACGCTCCTTTTTCACCCTTCCTGCCAGCAGGGAGGGTAGACCGGGAAAAGCGAGTAAGTAAGTGTTGCAGAGGACTTAAATCAATTATTGTTTTGATAAATTTTCGGTGAACCTTAATCGCTATTATATCTTTCTCTCGCAAGATCCCATTTTCCAGAAAAGTTGAAGACCAATGGAGATGTTGTACGAGAGGAAGGGAAACATCACGTTGACCGGTTCGCTTTACCTTATTGCGTTTGGGTAAGGAATTAAATCGAATCTTCCCGAAGGTAGAAAAAAAATCCTGGTTTCCGAAAGCGCAAGTTTTTTTTTCTTTATTTGTTAAAAAAATACCGTTCGGGTGAATGGTGTTGTTCTGGAAAATAGGTTGAGAGAATTTGGGATTTCTATATAATCATGGTGCCAAATGGAATACGTTGTCGAGTGTAATCACCTAACTCATTATTACGGTAAAAAATTAGTTTACAAAGATCTGAATTTTAAGATACCGAAAGGGAGCATTTTCGGGTTACTGGGTAAGAACGGTACCGGAAAAACCACCACCATTAACATTTTAAATGGTTTTTTAACTCCCACCAGCGGGGAATGCTTGATTTTCGGAGAAAATTCGCAGAACCTGTCTCCGGAGACCAAGCGCCGAATCGGATTTTTAATGGAAGGACACATTCAGTATAGTTTTATGAACATTCAGCAAATTGAAAAATTTTATTCCGCCTTCTTTCCCCGTTGGAATAAGGACATTTACTGGGAGTTAATGAAAAAATTGGAGGTGAGTTCCACCCAGAAAATTTCCCGTATGTCCTGCGGACAGCGTTCCCAGGTGGCGCTGGGACTTATTTTAGCTCAGGATCCCGATTTGCTGATACTGGACGATTATTCCATGGGGCTGGATCCTGGTTACCGCCGATTGTTCCTGGATTATTTGACCGAATACGCCAAAGCCGAAGAAAAGACAATTTTCGTCACCTCGCACATTATTCAAGACCTGGAAAAACTGATTGATTATTGTGTAATTCTGGATTACTCCGGTATTCTTTTATCCATGCCGGTGGAGGAATTCCAGCGAAAGTTCAAGCACTTCCGCTTTCAGGTGGAAGGCAATGTGCCGGATTTAAAAAAGGACGAGGTGGTAACCAATATCGAGATCATCAAAAATCATGTGAGCCTCTATTCCTTTAAGTCGGCAGAGGAAGTGGAGAATTATTTAAAATCCCTGGGAATTCATTACAGCGATTTCCACCAGGTGCCCATGACCCTGGAAGATGCCTTCATCGGTTTAACAGGAAAATATTGAGTTGAGGTGGTCATGTTCTCTCCCATTTATTATAAAGAATGGTTAAAGTTACGCTGGGCTTTTTTGATTGTGCTGGGCTTTGCCTTGCTTATGGATTTGAATATCTACCTGAATCTTTCACACGACATCATTTTTATTGAACCGAAAAGCTACCTTTACAATGTCATTTTCCGGGGAATTAAATTCTATTCCGGTATTCAATATTTACCTTTGCTTTCGGGCATTGTGCTGGCCATTGTGCAATTTTACCCGGAGATGCATTCGGATCGCCTGAAGTTGACCTTCCATTTGCCGGTGAATGAGAATCGGGTACTGCTCCAGATGGTTTCCCTGGGGGCGTTTCTTCAATTCATCATCTCGCTCGTTCTTGTTCTGGTGTTGATGTTAATTACCGGAAAGTTCTTCCCCGGAGAAGTCGTTTCCAGTGTCGTGTTAACCGTTCTTCCCTGGGTACTGGCGGGATTCGTTGGCTATTTCGCCACGGCCATGATTTTAATTGAACCAATCTGGAAGGTACGCATTATTCTGATGCTTATTTTTTACGGGTTCATCGGCTTCTTTTATTTCGATTTCTTTTACAATACCTATGCCCGTTCCTGGCCTTATTTTCTTTTGCTGACCCTGGCCCACAGTGTGTTTATTCTTTATTCAGGATACCGTTTCAGACGAGGAGTGCGTTAATGATCGTTAAAATCACTCGTTACCTGATTCTTTTTATTGTGATTCTGGTGTTAGCGGTTTACTTTCCCCGCTACTATTGGAAGGTGATGGACGTGAAAATCACCGCTCCCCTGGTGTTGTACAGTCCGGTTTTGAAAGACTTTGTAATTAAACGCTACCAGTACAAAAAGCCGGTGTACACCGATGCAAAAGGAAATAAGTTTACTTTGAACGAATACGAACAACTTTTACCGTTCTACCATTATCGCCAGCTTTTAGCCACCGGACAAATGCCGGATTCTCTGGATGGAGTGCCGTTAAAAGTCGAAGAGATTCGTCGCAACCAGTTATTTATTCGCTTTCGACCTTATGAAATGGATTGGCCTCAAATTCGTCTTTACCCCATGTTTGAATCGCAATCCGGCAGAGTGCGCTTGAGTATGCCGGATGTGTTTTTCCGGGTTACCGAACGAATGGAATTCGTGAACGCTTCCAGCAATTCATTAAACCGGGAACTGACCCAGTCTTTTACAGCCGCCTTGCAGGAAAAAAACTTCCGGTTCCCGGCGAAGAAGATTTACGGAAATCCCTCGGTGCGTAAGCCCTTTGACGAAGGTTACTTC
>JAJRXE010000228.1 GCA_024276455.1 Calditrichota bacterium | reverse complement strand
TTGATCATGCCTCATCGGGAAAAGCCGACTTTTTTCTAACTGGTAATTCAGCCGGATAAACCGGAATCATTCGGAAATCGGCTGGCATTTTTACTGCTTACCAATCGTGCACAATGACATACCCCATCGAAAAATAAAAATCGTCCCACTCGAATGCAATGGAGATTTGAAAGGATTCAAAATAACACCAACCAAAGCCTTCCCTGGTTCGCCGGGAAACGGCATCGACCGCGAAACCGCTAGGGCAAACAACCAGCAAGCGAAGGAAAATTTCTAAAAAAGAAAAGGTGAGACTGACTTCTTTCAATCCCACCTTTTTCAGAATATGTGACCTTACCCGGCTGGAAATCCCGATCGGACCAACCCGTCGGGATGGTGAGGCGGGTCACTCGCTTAATTGTTACGGGCTCGGTTTTCCATCATCTGCTTACGCAACTGTTTTTGCCGCTTAATGTAGCGTTTGCGGCGACGACGTTTTTCGCGTGGATTGTACTGTTTTCCCATGATTCCTCCTTACTTTAATCTATTTCTCCAACGGTACTTTTTTAGACGAAATATTTAGGCGGTATTGAACGAGCCGGAAAAACTCCTCCACGGTTTTCACCCGCTCCCCCTTCCACTCCTGATTCCAGGGTCGGTCCATGCACACTGCCAGACGACCGGTGGCGGCAAAGTCCTCCAGATTGTCTACAAAATCGTCCAGCAGCGCCACCCCGTCGATACGGGATTTCTGAAAACAAATGTGCACCTCATTGGTCGGAATTCGGTGCTTTCCGATCCAGATGAAATTGGCGTAGCGCCAGTTGGGCGGTTGAGCCGTCACCACCACAATTTCGAAGACCGCTTCCCAGCGCTGCAGGGCTTCCACGGCGCCGGGATAGGGCTCGGCATTGACCATAATGTCTTCAATATGCTGACCATCCACAAAGCGGTAGATTTCCTCGCCGATGGGGAAAAATTCCTCCAGCGCTCGCGAGGTTACCGGAAGCACTTCGTGGTCGGGATACTTTTGCTTGTAAACCCGCACCAGACTGCCGACCCAATCGCGCACCACTCCATCCAGATCAATGAGCACCCGGGGTTTTTCATCAGAACGAATCATTCTGTCCGTAATTCCTTCGCGTCTTTTACTTGATGTAATCGACCACCGACTCAGCATTGTCCACCCCGATCACATTACCATTCATCCACTGCGATTCCGGGCGGGCCAGAATGGAGATCACGTCGGCAACATCTTCCGGGGTGGTCAAACGACGGCCGGGATTGCGCTCCACCGCCGCATGCACCATCTTCTCATGTCCGGGGATTTTCTGTAAAGCCGGCGTGTTGGTAACCCCGGCCCGAATAGCATTGGCGGTGGTTCCCAGCGGCGCCAGCTCCATGGCCAGCTGGCGAATGTGCGACTCCAGCGCCGCCTTGGCGGCCGAAACCGCTCCGTAATACGGCACCACATGGGTGCTACCGTAACTGGTCATGGCAAAGATGCGCGATCCGAATCCCAACAGTTTTGCCCAGTAAAGCTCTTGTGTCCAGTAAACCAGGCTGTGTGCCATCACATCCAGAGTCATGTCCATATTGCTGGAATTGATCACCTGCTCCGGATCGTCGGCAATGAAGGGCTTCAGGGTACCAAACGCCAGACTGTGCATGAATACGGTTAAATATTCACCTTCGGGAATGTTTTCCCGAACGGTTTTAACCACCTCGGAGCGTTTACGGGCATCCGCGGCGTTTACATTGAAGAACATCGGCTCGCTGCCGTATTTTCGAATCTCACTCAAAACTTCTTCCACCTTGTACATGGTGGCTTTGCGATCCAGGTGAACGCCAAAGATTGTGAAACCATCTTTGGCCAGTCGAATAGCCGCCGCCGCTCCAAAGCCGCTGGAGCTTCCCAGAATCAGAGCGTATTTATTTTTAGGGAATTTCCTTTCTTCCAACATAAAAACACCTCGTAAGTTATTGTTGCAACAAGACTTAATTAATTGTTTCAAATCCCCCGGTATTTGAATGGTATATTATATCCAAAATTTTTTGGTTTTGCAAGCCCGATTCCGCAGAATTCACCGGTTCTTTCCCTTCCAGAATGACTTCGGCAAAATGATCGAGCATGGCCGTGTAATAATATCCGTTGGAAATATCCTGGCGGGCGCACCCCTCCGCATGGGTCCGCAGCAACTTGACCGTTTTGTTGGGCTCGTTGAAATCCTGTACTTTCAGAGCTCCGTAACGGCCGTACAACTCAATGGCGCTTTCCCGCGGTAAATCGAAGGAAACAAACACACTTCCCAGAATACCCCCTTCAAATTCCAGATTAATTATCGCATTGCGCTCAATCTGCTCCCGGGAATAAGGTGGTTGCAAAAAGCGTTTCACCCCCACTACCGGTTTGCCGGTGAGGTACATCAGCAAGTCGAATAAATGGGAACCCAGATCGGCCACCGGCCCGCCGCAGGAAATCTGCGGATCGTTCAACCAACTTCGGGGCGAGAGGGAAGCATCCAGTACGAAATGGGCGTTGACAAATTTCAGTGGTCCAATTTCCCCGGACTGTACAATCCGGCGCATTTCCTGAATAACCGGGGCAAAACGCATGACAAACGCCGGGTAGAACAAAACCCGGTTTTTCTGACAGGTCTGAATCATTTCTGCCACCTCGTCGGCGTTGGCGGCCAGCGGTTTTTCTACCATGACATGTTTGCCCGCCCGGGCCGCCAGCAGCGCGTGTTCCCGATGGTAAAAAGGGGGAGAACACACCAGTACCGCTTCCACCGCCGGATGTAGCACCAACTCCGCCGGATTGGAAAAACTGAAAGGGATGTTGTAGTGGGCTTTTCGCCGAGCGTAAGCGGCATTGCGCTTGGAAATGGCAACCAGCTCAGCCTTCTCTGCCTGCAAAAAAGCCGGAACTAAACGCCGTTCCGCATAACGACCAAATCCAATAATACCAAATTTTACAACATTCTTCGTTTTCTTTTGCATGGTATCCCGACTTTTGCGCTCACCAAAACAGCAAACCACAAACCTTGTTTCTCAACTAAAATTAACCCGTTGTGCGAATTGGTGAGTTTTAAGGAAAATTTGCCTGAATTTAAATAAGTCTGAATTATCTTTCATGGGCTCAACGGGGGCAAATTAAAGTTCGGATCCCGGTAGCCGTTTGTCACTTTGCCGCCATCGTAAGTCCGGAACAATGCGCCATTAGTTTGCCTACCAAGAATCTGCTGCTCCTCTAATCTGGCGCAGATGACTCGTTTTAAACCGTTTACACCGTGCTTCCACCCGATTTTCAGAAATCCGGCCGGACAGGCAGAGAAGCCCGTCCGACCCAAATACTCTGGACAGCAAAATGCTCGTTCTACTTAAATCAGAATCTCGTCCGCGTGAAGCAGATCAGCGAACTGTTCGTTGCGAATTTCTTCCGCGTTTTTACGGGCTTTGGCCAGGGCGCTCACAATGTAGCGATTGGCAATAAATATTTTGCGCTGATCCAGTTCGGCCTGCTCCAGCAGCAGGTATCCCACGTAAAGGTAGCTGTAAAGCTCCACCAGATCCCGCGCCGCCACATCCTGGAAATTCTCGTCGTCTTTGTCTTTTACAAATTGGAGCGAATCCAGGAATATGTGCCGAATTTCTTTCAAATGGTCGGCCAGGAATTGCAGGTGGCCCTTGTAGGATTTCTGCTCCTGTTGCTCAAAATAATCTTTCAGAATATCATTAATCACTCCCCCGGTAGCCGCCACGATTTGCATCTGGGAGGTTCCTTCGTAAATGTTGGTAATTCGGGCGTCGCGGGCGTGCCGTTCGATGGGAAAATCGCGCATGTATCCGGCACCGCCGTGAATCTGGAGCGCATCGTAACAAATTTTATTGGCGGATTCAGTCAGGACGTACTTGGTCATGGGAGTCAACAGGGCGGCAATGCGGTTTGCTTCTTTAAAACGCTTCTGGGTTTCGGCAAAGTCCCGACCGGCCGCCTTGAGCTGCTGCACTTTTTTCTCCAGTTTGTCGCGCAGATCCACCCAGCGAGCGGTGGCGTACAGCAGGGTACGGTTACTCTCCAGGGTAACCCGCATGTCGATGAGCATGTTGGTCACCACCGGGATGTTGTAAATGGGTTTCCCAAACTGCTCCCGGGCGCGGGCGTAATCGCGGGCCTCTTCGTAAGCCGCCTGGGCAATTCCCAGTGCCTGGGCGGAGACTCCCAGCCGGGCACCGTTCATCAAATCCATCACGTACTTAATCAGGCCGAATTTGCGTTTTCCGATGAGCTGGGCCGGAGTATCGTTGAACTGCATTTCCGCCGTGGGCGAGCCGTGAATTCCCAACTTGTCTTCCAGGCGACGGATTTTTATGGATTCATCCCGCTGGCAGACGAAGAGGCTCAAACCACGACCGTCTTTGGTACCCGGTTCAGAACGCGCCAGCACCAGTAGAATGTCGCCCCCACCGTTGGTAATGAAACGCTTCACTCCCCGCAAGCGCCACTGACCTTTTTCGTCCTGGTAGGCGTGCAGCTTCACCGCCTGCAGGTCTGACCCGGCATCCGGTTCAGTCAACACCATGGCGCCGGTGCATTCGCCACTGGCAAATTTGGGCAGAAATTGTTTTTTCTGCTCCTCATCGCCGTATTTGTAAATGGTCTCGGCAATATCTTGCAACCCAAACAAATTCATTAACGAGGCGTCAGCGCGGGAAATCATTTCAATCGCCATCATGTAAATCGTATGCGGGAAATTCAATCCGCCGTATTCTCGCGGCAATGTCATTCCCATTAGTTCCGCCTGGGTTAACCGCTCCAGATCTTCTTTAATTCCCCGGGCATATTCCACCCGACCGTTCACTAATCTGGGACCTTCGCGGTCCACCCCTTCGGCCCGGGGCGCCACAAAATTGCCGGCAATGTCCCCCACCACTTCCAGCACTTTGCGGTAATTTTCCATGGCATCTTCGTAATTAACCGGCGCGTAAGGATATTTTTGGGCTTCTTCGTAACCGTTTTCGGCAATCTCGACAATCTCTTTCAAATTGAGATGGTTAAAATGAAAGAGTAGATCCGGGTTGTCTGTGAAAAAGTTTGGCATATCCACCTCTATTTCAGTTTGTGTTTGTACACTTCAATAAACCTGGGAATCACTTCCATGACGTCTCCCACAATGCCGTAATGGCAGATTTCGAAAATGGGAGCGTCGGGATCGTTGTTAATGGCGATGATTTTCTGGGACTCCTGCATCCCGGCGCGATGTTGAATGGCGCCGGAAATCCCGCAGGCAATGTACAGCTTAGGACGCACCGTTACTCCGGTTTGTCCCACCTGACGTTCGCGTTCGATGAAACCGGCATCCACGGCGGCACGGGTACCGGCTACCTCGGCGCCCAGCACGTGGGCCAGCTCGTAAAGAAGCTGGAAATTCTCTTTGGAGCCCATTCCGTAGCCGCCCGCCACAATAATCGGCGCCACTTTCAGGTTTACCTTGCTCTCGGCGTAATGCCGCTCCATCACCTCGATTAACCGGTCCTCCGGCGTCGGCCGGTAGGGAATTTCGGTTAACTTGCCGTTCACCGGTTTCTTTAAAGGCACCATTTCCATCACCCCTTCCCGCACGGTGGCCATTTGCACCGGGGAGTCCGGGGAAATGATGGTGGCAATGATGTTTCCCCCAAATGCCGGACGAATCTGCAACAACAGCTTGGGGTACTGTTTTTTCAAGTAGGTGACGTCGGAAATCTGCAGGTCGGTGCAGTCAGCGGTTAATCCGCTCCGGGTAAAAGACGCCACCCGGGGCGCCAGGTCGCGACCAATGGGTGTCGCCCCGTACAGCACAATGCGCGGTTGATGTTCGGTCACCAGTTCGTTCATGATTCGGCTGTAGGCCATGGTGTTGTAATGTTCCAGCGCCTCGTGATCTACCACCAAGGCTTCCTTTGCCCCAAAACTGAACGTTTCCCGGGCAATGTCTTTCACGTGGTGTCCAATAATCACGGATTTCAAATCCCCTTTTAGGCTTTCGGCCAGTTTTCTGCCCTTGGAGAGCAGCTCAAAGCTCACATCGGCAGGCTTGCCGTCTCGTTGTTCCACGAATACCCAGACTTGATTCGCTGTCATACCGTTCTACTCCTCTATCCAAAAATTCGATCTTCCATTAATTTTGTAATCAGGCGGTCCAGCCCTTCGCGGGTGGGTTCAAATTTTTCATGTTCGCCCCCGGCCAGTACCACCGATTCCACTTTGAACACCTTGGTGGGCGATCCGCTGTGCCCACAGCGCGACTCGTCCAGCTTCAACTCGTCCATGGTGAGGGTGGGAATAAACAGTCCCCGCTCCTCGTACTCGTGTCGCAAATCTTCCCGCGAAAGCAGAGGATTCCCTTCTACCATTTTTTCCAGTTCCATTAAGGACTTGGCGCTTTTGTACGTCATCAGCCGGGTGGCTTTAAAGGGACGCGGCTCGGCGGCTTCCTGAATGACCGTGAGCAGGGCCGGCAATTGACTGCGCACAATTTCGTAACCGTTGTCGAAACGGCGCCGGGCGGTCACTACCTTGCCATTCAACTCCACAATTTGATCCACGTAAGTGATCTGGGGAATCCCCAACTTTTCAGCGGTTTGCGGACCGACCTGAGCGGTGTCGCCGTCGATAGCCTGCCGACCGGCAAACACGAAATCGAAATCCCCCAATTTCTTAATCGCTTCGCTCAACACATACGAGGTGGCCAGCGTGTCTGCCCCGGCAAATTTGCGATCGCTGATTAAATACACCCGGTCGGCTCCCATGTAAAGGCACTCCCGCAAAATTTCCGAGGCTTTGGGCGGACCCATGGTTAGTGCAATGACCTCTCCCCCGTGCCGATCTTTCACCTGCAGGGCAATTTCCAGAGCGATCCGGTCCTCGGGATTGAAAATGGCCGGTAAGGCCGCCCGATTCACGGTGCCGTCCGGTTTCATGACCTCGCCGGAAATATTGGCTGTATCCGGTACCTGTTTCACCAAAACGATTGATCGATAACCCATCGTAACCCCTTTTGCTTTTTAACCCGATCTATTGTAAAGTTCAACCATTTCCGGTTGCTGAAATTGAACCACCTATGTGTTGAGATCACCACCGAGGCTGCCCGTCCGTGAACGGCCGGCATCGGCTCAGATTAGCGCCTAATTTAGCGAAAAACCCAGCCAAATCCAAGTCTCCAACCAAAAGATTTTTCTGCCGTCGTAGGATCGACAAATCGCATTCCCTGAAAAGCAACCAGCAACTGCCCAACCAGATGCAGTTCCCCCTGCACCTGCAACTGGTTTATTTCCTCGCTGTATTCTCCGTAACCTGCCCGAAATTTTAAATAAGGCTGTTTACTCAGAACGGTTAAACCAATTCCCCATCTTCGATAATTCAAGAAGTCGAAAAGGTTGGCATCCAGGTAAATCCGCTGCAACCATCCGATGTTCAAACGAATGGTGGGGATTAAAACACGGGAAAACGATTCCGACCAGGGATCGTAGTAAAACAAAAATCCCGGCTCAATACCCAGATGTTTGCCATTCAGTACGAAGTAGGGATTTAATATGAGGAAACGGGCATCGATGAAACCCGCTCCCTGTTCCTGGGGCGTTTTGTAAAAACCCACCAGCATGCGTAAACCGGCGCCATTTTGGCTTCCCAGCGGACTCAAGTCGAAAAATAGCTCCCGGATTGGTTCATCCCCGGGATCGTTCCGGACATCCCCGTAAAACAGACGCAGCGCGTAGTTTGTCGGAGGTTTCGGTTCCGCCCACACGCCTCGTTTTTTGCGACGAGCACCCCGTTCCGCCGCCTCTAATTCTGTATTGTATTTGGACAAATATTCCGCCTGGAATTTGCCAAACCCCAATTCCAGAAAAGCTTTATTGTAAAAAGTCGTTTGCAAGGGGAATTTCTGGAACAGGAAAACCGGGATTACTGCCGGTTTCACCGCAGCGGAATCGGCGTACTCAATCACCACTGTCCGGGCAAGAAACTGCCTGACGGCGTAATCGCGGGCTTCCCGGGCGATTCTGGCCTGTGCGGGAACCGAATCTTTGAGGGAAGGGACTTCCACATTGGCCAGGTAAATTTTTCTGCCGTCTTTCAATTGAAAGAGGTTGGTATCCAGGATTTTGACTATTTTTGTCTCTTCAGCAAATCCCGGCTG
>JAJRXE010000013.1 GCA_024276455.1 Calditrichota bacterium | reverse complement strand
TTGATGACCACTGTTTCGCCAGCTTCAATTTCCAGGCTGATTCCATTCACCGCCCGCACTTCGTTGGGTTTATCTTTGTTGAATATTTTGTGAACGTTCCGGCAACGAATGATGACGTCAGGCATGCATCACCTCCGATGGATCGGTTACAGCGGCTTTCCAGGACGGAATGATGGTGGCCGCAATGTAAGGAATCACTGCTAGCACTAAAATTAAAGCAACGCTCCCGATTTCGATGACCGGAAGCAGTTTAAAACTGGGATAGATAATTGACCAGCCCACCATGAACGGCTTAATGAGCGGAGCTTCCCACCAGAAAACGTGTAGATATGCCAGGAGCAGCCCGAGCAGGGTAGAGGTCAGGGAGATGGAAAGTCCTTCCCAGAATTTCAGGATCAGCACGTCGGAAATATCCCATCCGATGGCCTTCAGAATCCCGATTTCCCGTCGGGCTTCGGCAGAGATGCCGGTGGCTTTTTGCCAGGCCAGAATCAGAAATGCCAGCAGAGAGATGAGCAGACCGAACAGGAAGAGCCCTCCGCGATAGCCGAACAGGGCTTAGTACGTGGACCGGATTTCCGATTTGGTAACAACCCGCAAAGAGGAAAAGCGCCGGTCGATTTTACGGCTGATGTTCTCAATCTCTGAGTCGTTGTGGACAAAAACGGCCAGATCGGTGCTTTCTTCGGGAAGTAAACCCAGAATCTGACGGGCGTCCGCTGTGGGCAATATGACCAGATCCCGGGTCAGTAAATCCGAGGGAGCGGTGAACGCACCGATGATCCGAAAATTGTGCAACGTTTCCCGGGGATCGAACAGGAAGAGATCATCCCCGATTTTTAACTGGTGGGTTTCCAGAAAACCCGTGCCACATAGTACCACACCGCTGTCTGTGGGGGAAATTCCCTGACCCTTAACCAGGGAGAGATCGCTGCGGAGCGAATCGGTTCCCAGCAAGGTGAATACCCCGCCGGTGGGGGAATCAAAGTAATACCCCCAGATGCGAGGAACCACCGCTTTAATTCCCCGGATCTTTCCGATTTTTTCGCTTAGATTCAGGGACAGGGGAACCAGCCGCCCGCCCTCGATTTTTTGCACCATGATGTCCGGGGTGCTTTCCAGAACAATTCTGGTTTCGTGCGACAACGCCTGGATAAAGAAAATAATGGATGCGTAAGTAAAAACAACAAAACCGAAGATTAAGACAATTCCCAGGTGCCATTTCCAGTGCCGTCGCATGCTGATCAGAAAGTAGAGAAGAATGTTTAAATGACGTTTCATAGAAGATGTCCGTTTTTTTGAAATCGAAAATCAAAGATCGAAAATCGAAAATCAAAGATCGAAAATCAAAAATCAAATATTTCTGTAACTCTTTAAGTTTTTTGTTCCTTTTGCCTACGCCCGTCTGGACGCCGGACAGGAATTACCCGCATAAAACGAATGAAATCATAATTGGCCCGCGAAACCCGCGAAAAAACACGAAAACAAGACCTTTAAAAAAATCACTTAACCGTGTAGACGCAAAGACGCGAAGAATAGAAATATAAAATTTAAAATGAGAAATGTTTAAATTAATCATTCTATCATCAAAATTTTTAATTTTCCAATCTTCTAATTTTCGAATTTCACAACTTCGCGTCTTGGCGGTTAATTTTTCAAAGCCATCAAAAACATGATTTACATCCAAATGATGTACAACGCTACGTCCGATCATCTGGCCCGCGCCAGGCCGATGCCTCCCCGCTTCACTGTTTCGCCCCATCGCCCCTCTCCCCTCGCACCGAGATCTTCTTCCCCGCCGATTTGGGGAACTGTTTTTGTAAGTACAGATGGTTCCACACCCGGGCCTGGGGTGGCGGCCAGAAAAACGTGGAGGTAGGGAAATGGTCCAGATATCCGGGCACGTCCTGAAACGGGGCAATTGGTTCCGGTAGCGAAATGTGCCGGGTATGCCGCGATTCGGTCGCTAAACAAAAGTCGGTCAGGTGCAATGCCTGGACCAATTTTCTCTCGCCGGCAATGCGGGTATCCCGGTGCAGCGCTATGTGCCCCCATCCCACTAAACCAGCCAGTAACAGTAGGCTAATAACCCAGAAGGTCAATAAAAGGTAAACGCCCTGTTGGTAGTTTTTTAAGTGAGTCATTCTATTTGTCCATTTGTAAAGTTGCGGAAAATTGTTTTACCAATTGTTGTATTTGCGCAGCGCTCAAGACGGTACCATGGTGTACTTTTGTGAAATCTACGGCTACCTGCTTTTCCCGAAAGGCCAGAATGGGTAAACGGCCCCGGGAGGGCAAAACGTTGCTTTTAATCACGAACCAGGCCTGTTCCAGATTGGTTAAAGTGTGGGTTGGGAAGTCCACCACCAGGGCGGTTCGTTTCCTGTCTTTTTCCAGCAGAACCGAAGCGCAGTCCAATCCGCACGCG
>JAJRXE010000227.1 GCA_024276455.1 Calditrichota bacterium | reverse complement strand
GGATCCGAAAATGAAATTGGAAGAACTTTCCAGGAAAAAGTCCCGTTTCTCGGGATAAAATAGGTTGAATCGGGTTAGATTAATGCGAGCCCGATCCGCCTCTACCTGGGCAAAATCGGTGTTGAAAGTCAGATCGGCGGTCAGGGTGGGCGAAATTCCGTATTTAAGATCCAGCCCGGTCTTTGATTGGGTGTCGAGGGCATATCCTTCTTCCACCCGGCTTTGCTGAATCCCGCCAGTGACGTAAGGTTTGAGCTCCAGGTGTTGGCCTCGTTCAACGGTACGTGGAATAAGTAGGAGACCCGCCGCGGAAATTTTTCGGATGCCCTGGTTGCGATGCCAGCTTTGCCAGAGGGCTTCCTCGTTTTTACGTGCAATGTAACGTCGGAAGTTGATTCCCCAGACAATTTGTTCGCTTCCGTTAAATCGTAGCGTTTTAAAGGGAATGATGATTTCCGCTTCCCAGCCGTGCGGGGTAATGTGGGCCTTGGCATCCCAGATGCCGTTCCAGTTTTTGTTAAACGATTCGCCGTCGTCAGCCACCTGAGCGTCCAGTTTGGCACCATTGGGGTTGATTCGGAAAAAGAAAGCAGTGCGTTGGTCGTGGTAAGTGTCCAGGATGAGGGTAAAATTGTCATCCCAGCTTAACTGACCGTCCAATTCCATCTCTTTGGCGACGATGCCTTCCGGATTCGAATCGTTCATCTGGATTCCGATGAGCAGGTACTCCGCGTTAAACAGCACTCGGACGACGGTGGATTCGCTAACCGGCTCCCCTTCCCGGGGTTCCCGCTGGCGGAACCGGTCAATTGGGATGGCTTGCTGCCATTGTGGTTCCCGTAAGTACCCGTCGAATTGAAACGAGCCTTCCAGAGGAGTCGCTACGACGGTGGGAGGGTCTGATTGGGAATACAACCATCCGGGAATCAGAACCAAGAGGAGGAATAACCGTCTGAAGTCTGAAAATCCGAAATCATGGGAAATGGAAAAGAAAAACCGTTTTTTCATGGTACTGCAATATGTTTCTCTTGCGCAGGCAACCGTTGAGAATCGGAACCTCGCAGAAATTTCTTTTTCAATAATTTTGAAGTGGAAATTTAAATTACCGGAAGTGAAATTCAAAGCGGGGAATAAAATAATCGTTTAGCGGTTTGGTTGGGGCTCTGTAAAAAGCGGATTTTCCCCCTGTCTGTCCGGAGTAGTGGCTGCGCTACCTGGAGGTCGTTTCCCCCTCTTTGTTACAGGTGGCCGAAAAGAAGGCCTGCCAGAATCGAAAAGGTGCAAATCAGGGCAATGTAAGTCATGGTTTTGCGGGTGCCCATAAGGTTAAGCAGCACCAGAATACTGGGAATACTCAGGGAGTTTCCGGTCAGGAAGAGGGTCAATGCCGGACCTCGGGCCATACCCATTTTCAAAAGAGTCTGAATGATCGGTACCTCGGTAAGGGTGGCAAAGTACATCAGTGCTCCGGACACGGAGGCGACCGTGTTGCCCAGCAGGTTGTTCTGGCCCACCACAACCTTGATCCAATTCTGCGGAATCACCACTTCAATAATTCCGGCGACAAAGATTCCCACAAACAGGTAGGGCAGGATTTTTTTAGTCAGATCCCAGGTTTCTTCCACCCACTCCCGGTTGTCCTCTTTCCGGTACTTGAAAAACACCAGGTACAATAAAATCAACAGAAAAAATCCAGCGATGCCTCCTTTCCATCGGAGGGGGAGTTTCAACCCCAGCACAATGAGAATCCCGAATTGAATAAGCAGAAAGAGGGCAACCGTACGGTTTCCGTAGGGTTTCTCTTCTTCCATCCCCGCGGCAAAGTTTACAGAGTTGTTTCGGTCGTGCTCCCGAAAGATGACACTCATTAACAGGCCCACAATAATGGCGATCACAAAGGAAGCCAGCAGGCGTCCGAAGGCAAAGTCCCAGCCGACCGCGTTGCCGGTCAGGAAGATGGCGGTTACGTTCACGGCCGGACCGGTGAAGAGAAACGCCACGGCTGGTCCGATTCCGGCGCCGCGCTTGTAAATGCCGGCAAAGAGCGGCAGAATGGTGCAGGAGCACACCGCTAAAATCCCTCCGGAGACCGAAGCCACCGGGTAGGCAATGTACTTTTTGGCGGTGGGTCCCATCAGTTGCAAAATGCTGTCTTTTTTTACAAAAACAGCAATGGCGCCGGCAATAAAAAAGGCTGGTACCAGGCAGGTCAGCACATGTTTGCGAGCATACTCTTGCAGTAACAACAGCCCGGAAGAAAGCGCCTCCAGGGCACTCCCGGATTGAAGGGGAAGGAAATAAAACAGCAGAAAAGCCGCCACCAGCGCAAGAAATTTTTTTAACTCTGCGTTCATGAAAATGACCGTTGTGATTGCGTATCCACAGACTTCATTCGTTAGTGAGCCACACCGTGTTAGGTTTGACGCTCCAGGATCCAGTTTTTCAGGGTGGCAGCGGTGGGAATTTTACCCTGAAGAACGATTTTCCCATCAAACCCCAATCCGGGGGTGCGAAAAACCCCTGCTTCCACAATCCGATTCAGGTCCTCTATCTTTTCCACGGTGATGTTGGCTCCCATTTCGTCAACCACCTGTCTGGCAAGGTTGTACAACTTCTGGCAATTCGGGCAACCGGTTCCGAAAACCTGGATGGTTTTAATCATGCTTGCTTCCCTTTTCTTTTTCTATTTTTTCAAGATAAAAACGATGAAATGTCTCTTTGATTTCATCCCGGATGCGGCGAAACACTTCCAGAACCTCCTCTTCCGTCCCGGTGGCTTCTGCGGGATCTTCGAAACCAAGGTGAAGCTGTTCTTTGACCTCGCCCAGAAACACCGGGCAGGTTTCTTTCGCATGGTCGCAAACGGTAATTACGAAATCGAAGGGGGTGTTCAGGAATTCGTCCACGTTTTTGGGGTAACCACCGGAAATGTCAATCCCGACCTCCCGCATTACCTGCACCGCTTTGGGGTGAATCTGTGCGGAGGGAGCGGTTCCGGCGGAATACACCTCCAGCGTAGAATCAAATGATTTTAGAAAGCCTTCCGCCATTTGACTGCGACAGGAATTTCCGGTACAGAGAATCAGAATACGCTTCATAAAGGGTCCTCATTTTTATTCAGGCTTGGTTGTTGCATGGACGAGCGACCGCAAATAATCTCCCGGTTTACAGTGGCGACCTTCCGGGCGTCTTCCTGGACAATTTGTTCCTCCGGGAGCCACTGCCGTAATAATGGTAAAAGCGCTTGCACGGCGGGATGGGTGGAATCCGGGTTGAGGCGAAAGTTTACCCATTTCCCGTCTTTTTCGTCCACAATCAAATCAGCGTCCCGGAGCAGAGAGAGATGTTTGGAAACGGTGGAAGTGGCCAATTCCAACACCTGGGTAATTTCGCACACGCAGAGAGGTCGGATTTCCAGCATTTTTAAAATGCGGAGGCGATTGGGATCGGACAGAGCTTTAAAAATTTTCACCAAGTCACGCATGGCACTTTACATTTCGTTGTTTGGCGAAATGTAATAATGTTTTGGGGACGATTCAACCATTTTAAAAATTTTTCGCCAACTTGTTATCTTAATTGAGACTAAATTTTAATTAGCTTGTTTGCTCCTTGTGACTTGTTTAATTTTGTTCCGTTGAGGGACTCTGACCGATAAAAAATTGGGTGGGTGATCATTGAATATGAGAAAAATCATTGAATGGCCGGGAGGGGTTAACCTCCTTACCCTGGTGCTTTTTCCTCTTTTTCTTGCCACGGGACTTACTCAAAATGTTGCTCATGTGGGTGGTTACGGAGAGCTCCATTACAACAAGCCCACCCGGGGCGTTTCTCGTGAAAAATCGGCGGGTCAGTTAGATTTCCACCGTTTCATTATTTACTTTGGGTACCAATTTAACAACTGGATTCGTTTCAATTCGGAGTTTGAATTGGAACATGCCTTGATAGAAAGCGGGGAAGCCACCGGTGAAATTGCCCTGGAGCAGGCTTATTTGGAATTGCGTTATCGACCTCAGCTGGCGCTGCGCACCGGCATCGTGTTAATACCGGTCGGTTTGGTAAATCTTTATCACGAGCCCCCGTCTTTTCACGGAGTCGAACGTCCCAATGTGGAAAAATATCTCATTCCTTCCACCTGGCGCGAGGCCGGTCTGGGCCTGGTGGGAAAAATTCAATCCCGTCTTCGCTATCAAGCTTACCTGATGTCTGGACTGGACCCGGACGGATTGAGCGGGAAGGATGGTATTCGAGGAGCGCGACAGAAAGCCTTCAAATCCAGCACTCAAGACTGGGCTCTCACGGCTCGAATTGATTATCAGCTGAACCTGTTCTTTTCGCTGGGAATGGCCACCTTTTTCTCTACGCTGGAAAAACCGGCCGAATATGGAAATGAATTGTCCGGAGCAAAATTGTTTTTAAATGAGCTGCATTTTCAATATCACCGGGTAGGCTGGCAACTGCGAGGATTACTGGTGTTCACCAGGATTTTTCAATCCGCTAAATTGAATGCCTTTTACTCGAAGCTCAAGGAAGCGGAAAGCGACCTTGGAGAAGAACAATTGGGAGCCTATGGAGAGGTGGCCCGGGAACTAGTGGGGTTCTGGAATCCAGAATCCGAGCAGCAACTGTTTATTTTTGGCCGTTATGAATTTTATGATACCCATTTTCATACCAGGGGATTCGTTCCCAACCCCGAGTACCGTCGGAAAGAGTTTACAATCGGATTAACCTACCTTCCCGCCGTCAATGTCGTTTTAAAAATCGATTATCAGTTTTTGAACACCGCCGGGAAAAAGTCCTGGCAGCAATTTAATCTGGGAATGGGGTACAATTTTTAATACAGAATAAGGAATCCATCCGATGGTGCAGCTGCGCATTGCTCTGATTTATTTAATCTTAACCATCCCCGTGGCGGCCCAAATAGGGCCAGGTGACATCCCTTCGAAGGTGTTAAACCAATCTCTCCGGACCAATTTGAATTCCGAGGTCGTTATGGAATGGGTTGCCTGGTTGATTCCGGAGGAACTGAAAGAGGAATTAAGGGGAAGCCTGAAGATGAAGCGATCCCTTCCCGATTCACTGGTCATGGGTAAGTGGAAATTGGGAGAGGAGGTGGGCTACGTTTTACTTGACAGGGCGCCGAGTAAAGTGGAAACCTTTGAGTATGCCCTGTATTTGCAAGAGGATGGCAGCATCCGGGCGGTGGATGTGTTAATTTACCGTGAATCAGAAGGCGGGGAAATAGACCACCCCGCTTTTCGGAAACAGTTCGTGGGGAAACGCAATCCCCGGAGGATTATTCCCGGGCGAACCATTCAGGCTATTTCGGGAGCCACCATTTCCTCCCGCTCAATTACCTATTCCGTGCGCGATTTGCTAACGATTTTTTTAAAATTAAGGGCGAGGGAGGGGAAATGAAAAACGCCTTCCTCCCTCCGCTGCCAGAGTGGCCGGCTAATTACCGATTGCTGGTGGCGGTCTTTACTCTGACTGTCGCCCTTGCTTATCTGCTGGGGACACTCTTCATCGGGCAGAATACTCATTTTACTCCTTCGGGGGTGGTAACCCATTTTAAAGGGAACATGGAGAGTGGGGCCGAGGAAGTGGGGGAGATAAAATTTGAGAAACCATTGCGAGACATGCTGCTCACCACCCACAATCACCTCTTTGGGCTTTCAGTGGTTTTTTCTCTGCTGGGTTTCCTGTTTTTACACGCCGGAAAACAAGCCCCCTGGAAAACGACGCTGGCTCTGGAACTGCTTTTTTCCCTCTGGACGACTTTCGGGGGCATGTGGTTGGTACGGTTCGTTCACTGGGCATTTGTTTATCTGGTTCTGTTCAGTAGTCTGGTGATGAGCACCAGCTTTTTCTTTATGGCGGCCACTGTTTTTTACGCTAGTGTGAAACCGTTTTTCTCGCCGGAAAAAAACCGGCTCAGGGATAACGGGCAATGAAATCCCCGATTTTTCGGTATTCCCGGTTAAACAGGATCAGCGGGTCCACGTCCTCGTGAATTTCGGCCGCCACCACTTCGCCGATAAAGAGGGTGTGGTCGCCGGTGGTAAGCTGATTGACCAGTTTGCATTCGTAGGCTGCCCGACACTCCTTGAGAAGCGGTGCCCGGATGATCTGCGGTTCCTTGCGCAATCGCTTGAACGGCTCCAAGTCCCACTTTTTTTCTTTGCGGCCGGATTTCGTACCTGCCAGGGTCGAAAGCTCTTTCTGGTTGTCGCTCAAAACAATCAGGGCAAACTCGCCGGATTTTTCCACCAACTCGTGAGAATAACGTTTGGGACTGACCGCCACCATCACCAGCGGAGGGTCGAAAGACACCGGCGACACCCAGGCCATGGTGGCCAGATTCTCAATGTCTTGATATTTTACCGAAAGTAGCGCTACCGGATGCACAAACTGGCGGGAATAAGTTCGACTCATCCTGACCTCCCTTCTTTTTAGCCCGCTAATCACGCGAAAAAACACGAATAAAAAAGACTTTTTTGTTCAATTTATTTAACAACATTTTTGAATCGCTAAATATAATTATTTGTATTTTAATTCTTTGCGTCGTAGCGCCTTTGCGCGAGTTTAAAATAGGAAAAAGTTACCGGGAATTCAATCAGTTCCCCAAAAGAGTTTTCAGAGTTTATTTTGGTGAAAAGAGGCGAAATGGATTTGCAAGAAATGAAAGTAATTCCTATCTTTGAATTATTATTTTTCATGAAAACCAGAATATTGAAATGAAAAGTAAATAGGTGTTGTTTTTATTTTAATTCATTATTCGCGTTCATTCGTGTGATTCGCGGGAAGATGTAGTAGGAAAAAATAAAGGAGGAAAAAATGGTACAGGTTGGAGATAAAGCTCCGGAATTTACCCTGTTATCCGATGAAGAGAAGGAAGTGTCGCTGGCGGATTTTCTGGGTAAAAAGACCGTGGTGCTCTATTTTTACCCCAAGGACAACACCAGCGGTTGCACGAAAGAGGCCCAGTCCTTTCGCGATCATCTGGCGGAAATTGAGGCCAAAGGGGCGGTGGTGCTGGGGGTGAGTCCGGACAGCGTGAAGTCCCACCAGCGGTTTAAGGACAAGCAGGGGATCAACTTTACCCTATTGAGCGATCCGGAGCACCGGGTGGCGGAAGCCTACGGCGCCTGGGGAGAGAAGAGCATGTACGGCCGTAAATACATGGGCATCATTCGTTCCACCTTTATTATTGGTAAGGACGGTATCATCAAGCACGTGTTTCCCAAGGTGAAACCGGCGGACCATGCCTTGGAGGTGCTGAAAGTATTAGAAGAGCTGGCCTGAGAGCCGGCTCTTTAACTTCAAAAAAGTCAAATCGATTGCCTCCCTCGGGAACCCCTATCCCACCTGGCTGTTTAATTTTTAACAGATTTTTTAAGCATTTAGTAAAATAGCGGGGAAATTGAATGCATTTAAAATTTTACTTACCATCCACCCATCAGTGGAAACTGGGTGGAAGTGTGTTCAACGAGTTGATATTGCGTCACCTTGCTCGACGGTTCGAGGTGGAGACGGTGGTGGTCAATCCGGTGCTTGCCCTGAAGGAGGAGAAGTTGACTTCCCCGGAGGAATCCCGGAAATTTTGCTTTGAACTGTGGGACAGCACTTTGATTCAATCGCCCCACATTTTGGAATATTTACCACCCCGCGAACATTGTAAACGCTTTTTGCTGGTGCATTACCTGCATTTGCTGGAAGAGAAAGAGACCGAAAGTCCCCGGGTGGCGCGGGAGAAAACTTTGCTCCCGCTTTTTGACGGATTCGTGGCCACCAGCTATTACGCTCAGCAGCGGTTGGTGGAATGTGGTGTGGAGGCGGAAAAAATTGCGGTGATTCGTCCTGGGATTTCCGATGCCTATCGTCAGCCGGTGAATCGCACGGAAGCGGGCAATCCCGTCCGATTGCTAACCGTCTCGCCCTTACTGCCGGAAAAAGGATTGATTGAGTTTCTGGCGGTACTGGAAAATTTGCCGCCCCTACCCTGGCATTGGCATCTGGTTGGCGAGGTTGAACTGGACAGCGCTTACTACCAGCGTTTTCTGCGCCGGCTTCAGGCTGCTTCCTTAAGCGAGCGGGTTACCGTCCACGGCCCCAAAGGCCGGGAAGAGATTTTTCAGTTCTACCAGCAAAGCGACCTGCTGGTGCTTCCGTCCCGGTTCGAGACCTGCAGCATGGTGGTTATGGAAGCCATGGCGCGTGGCTTGCCGGTGTTGGCTTACCGGGTGGGCGGAATTCCGGAGATTGTGGTGGATGGGGAAACCGGCTACTTGATTCCGCCCCGCGATCGCGAGATGTTTACCCTCCATCTGGCGGTATTGATTGAGAATCGGGAG
>JAJRXE010000226.1 GCA_024276455.1 Calditrichota bacterium | reverse complement strand
TCGCACCTGCTCTGGCGCTTGAAAATTCCGGTGATTCCCCGGGTGCTTTCCCATCTGACGCGCTTCCTCACCGGCATCGAAATACACCCCGGAGCAAAAATAGGCAAGGGGGTGTTCATTGACCACGGCATGGGCATTGTAATTGGAGAAACCGCCGAGGTGGGAGACGAGTGCTTGATTTACCAGGGCGTGACCCTGGGCGGGACCTCGCTGGAGAAGGGTAAACGGCATCCCACCCTGGAATCCCATGTGGTGGTGGGCAGTGGCGCCAAAATTCTGGGAAACATCCGCATCGGTCATCACAGCCGGATTGGCAGCGGTTCGGTGGTGCTCAAATCGGTGCCCCCGCATTCCGTGGTGGTGGGGGTGCCGGGACGGGTGCTCCACGAGCGCAACCATTTCGAGAAAAAAGTGCTCGATCACAACAAATTGCCTGATCCCATTTCCAACATGATTCGAGAGCTGGTGAACCGGGTGCTGGAACTGGAGCACAAAGTGGCGGAATTGCACCAGGAAAAAGTAACGCTTTCGCCCTCCCGGGTCGACCGCCTGCTGGAATTGGAAGCGCCTTTCCGCAACGGGAATGGAGATTTCAAAGACGGAGCGGGGATTTAAGAAAAAGGAGTCTCTGTTTACCTGCAGCGGGCTCGGACAGGTCGCCTTATTCGACCTGCTCTTCAACCAGCGTTCGGGGTGCGCCCCGGTTAGAAAAGCGGAGCGACAACACGGTCATATCGTCTCCCCGGGGTAAGATGGGATTATGTCGGTGCACCGCTTGAATAACCGTCTGATTGAGTCCGGAAAGGGAGCGCTTTCGGTGGGACTGCAAGGTCTGATGCAGACGCTTTTCGGAGAACTCAATCTCATCGGGACCCATAGCTTCGGTGATGCCGTCGGTGTACAGAAAAACCGTGTCCTGATCCAGCAGTTGAATGTTTTGACCAAAATAGCGAAAATTTTCCAGGAATCCCAGCGGAATGCCATTCCCGACTTTCAGTTGGGAAACTTGTCGGTCCCCGTTGATTAAAAACGGAGCATTGTGTCCCGCATTGCAATATTCCAGTTCCCCGCTCTGCAGATCGAGAATACCGTAAAAGGCGGTCACAAAAATGTCACAGATGCTTTCGCGTACCAACACGTTGTTTACCGTCGTCAAGCATTCCGCCGGTGAGGCCCCGTTTAAGGCAGTGGCTTTGAGGGTGGTTTTACAGACGGCCATAAAGATAGCCGCGGGTATCCCTTTCCCGGCCACATCACCAATCAGAAAGCCGAGATGATTCGGGTCAACCTTGAAATAATCGTAAAAATCTCCTCCCACTTCTCGGGCTGCTTCCATCCGGGCGTCTATTTCATAACCCAGCTCTCGTGGAGATTCTCCGGAGGCGCTGGGTAAAATAGAAAGCTGAATATGGCGGGCAATCTTCAATTCCTGCTGCAAAGCCTGAAACGCTTCCTGGTGTTTCAGGGTGTCCCGGATAAAATTCAATTCCTCCCTGGCTTTTTGCAGGGTGGTTTCCAGGTCTCCAAAACTAATCGGCTTGGTCACGAAATCAAAGGCGCCCCGGTTCATGGCCAGACGAATGTTTTTCATGTCGCCGTAGGCGGAAACAATAATCGCTTTTAACAGGGGATTATTCAGCGATCGGATCTCTTCTAAGAGGGCCAGTCCGTCCATCGTGGGCATGTTAATGTCGCTCAAAACAATGTCAACCTTTTTGTTTTTCAGAACCTGCAGCGCTTCTCGGCCATTTAACGCCGAGTAAAATTCAAATTCCTCCGCCTGGATTTTCTTACGGAATCGCTGCCGTATTAACTGTTCTAAATCTGGTTCGTCATCAACAATCAGAATCCTAAGTGGCATAACCGGTTCCTCCGAAAATGGAGCTTCTTAAAAAGTCCTCTGTTTTTCTCATGGCTTTCTTCCCCTCCTATTTTTCGGAAGTGAGATCGTAAATTCGGTAAATTCGCCCACCCGGGTCCCGAATGTGAGCGATCCCTGATATTCTTTCACAACAATATCGTAACTTAAAGAAAGTCCCAATCCAGTGCCGCTTCCAGTGGGTTTGGTGGTAAAAAAGGGATGAAATACTTTTTCCCGAATCTCTTCAGAAACACCCCGGCCGTTGTCACGAATGGAGATTTCGATGTGATCCGGAAAATTCTTGCTCCGAACAACCATCTGCGGGGCATAATCTGCTCCGATTTCTTGTTTTTTTTGATGAACCTCATACAGCCCATTACTGATGATGTTGATGAACACTCGACTGATTTTTTGGGGTTCCACCAGCACGGGCTCGAGCATCTCGTCAAAATGTTTTTCAACGGTTACATTGAAACGGGAATCCTGTGCCCGCATCCCGTAATAGGCCAGACCTAACGCCTCGTCCAGCAACTTATTCAAATCGGTGCTTCTGCGTTCCCCGGATTTACTGCGGGAATGTTCCAACATGCTGCGTACAATACTATCGGCCCGCTTGCCGTGTTTCCCGATTCGGTCTGCATTGGCGCTGAGGTCGTTCAAAATTTTATCCAAATGGTCTTTTTCGTCTCTGGAAAAGTTATTTTCTTTGCCTTTTAAGAATGCCTTTAAATCCTCCGCCAACTCAATGGACAATTCCGCAAAGTTGTTGACAAAATTGAGCGGGTTTTTAATTTCGTGAGCAATACCGGCGGTAAGAGAGCCCAGCATAGCCAATTTTTCCTGGATGATTAATCTCTCCTGGGTGAATTTTAAATCCTGCAGGGTCTCATTCAATTTTCGGTACGTAATGGCATTATCCAGCGCAATTGTGGTGTATGCGGCCAGGTTTTATAAGATATTTGAATGGTATTCGCTGTAAGCATCTTTCTCAAAACTTTGAATATTAATCACGCCCAGCAAACGATCTTGAACGATGAGAGGGAGATAGATAACCGAGGCGTAACGAGTGATGAAATCACCCCGGGAAGTTTTCCCCAAAGTGGGAATCCGTTGACCCCGTATTAAATATTTATCGTATTCTTTTTCCATATCCCCGATAAATACCGGTTTCCGGTTAAGAATGGACCAGACCGCCAGATGGTTCTTGTCTTTTAATACCACGCGGTAGGGGGCAATCCGTTTATTCTGTTTAATGGAGAATTTGAATTCCAGGGTTTGTTGTTGTGGATGGTAGATACCGATTTCAAAAACACTCACATCAACCAGTTGGCGAATGTGGCGATACAAGCAGAGAAAAATCGTTTCAAAATCCAGCGAAGAGGTGATTTCTTTGCCTATTTGACTGAATAATTCCACATTTTTCTGGCGCTCGTTTTCGGCCAGAAGCGCCTGAGAACGAGCTTCTGCCTCTTTAGCAAACAACTCTATTTCCCTGATCCGGGTGCGTTCTCTCTCTTTATGAAGCACCCGGCGTCGCTGGATCCGGTCAATCCCGAAAATGAAACTGATAAGCAGAGCGGAATAAAAAATATAGGCCCACCATCTCTGGTACCAGGAGCGGGAAGGAGGGAGGGCGGAAGCGGAAAAAGGCTCTTTTTTTCCGTACCCACTGGTGGTTTGAAGGAGAAGTCGAAGATTTCCCGAAGAAGGATTGAATTGGTGCTGGCGGTTTCTGTAGTACCAAATAGAGCGGCTGCCAGGGAAAATCTCTACCCCGCTGCGGGGCGGCAATCGACGAGAACTTTGATAAAACATGTCGGCAGAAAAGGAGCCCGAAAGGCAATCGTAGGGAGAAAGCGCAAAAGCGCCGGGGAAATCCCGCCTGCAAGCAGTTGACCGGCCGATGCGACTGCTTCCTTCGTTGGGGGAAACCGTGCTGGTGTTGATGATTGTTTTGTCCCGCCAGGAGTACCGGTTGTTTTCAAGAAGAAGAAAAGGGTAGTTGGGCGGGGGTGAGTTGGCAAATACCATTTTCTGCCAAGACATCGGTGGAGGGATTCGTTGCGGCGGGAAGGAGCAACTTTCCTGGGGATGCGCAAAATAGATGCAGAGCACCAGAAATCCTCCGATAATCCGCGGAAATCGGCGCCTTCGAAAAGATTGGAAAATGGTCATCTAAACGGATCCTTCGCGCCAGAAAAAAATGGGGTGGAGGGTCCGGACCGTTTTTCTATTAAAATCAGGCGATTGCCTGTTTATCTGCTTACTCATGGTTACCTCTACTATTTCCTTCCCGGCAGAGAACCCTTCAGCGGACGCAAGAACGCCCTTTGGGGGAATCGCTTTTCCCGGGCCGGTGCCGCGATCGTTAAAATCCGGCTGAAAAATCAACTGAAATTCAAAAAAATAGAGTGAATCGCTGACTTCTCTGAATTGAATATACAGACAAAATTTCGAATTACCTATCAAATAAGCGCTCAAGGAAATTATTTTTATTCCCACTCGGTTTTTCTTACCCTGCGGTGCCGTTACCGGTTGCTGGAAAGAGGCGGGTTAAAATAGCAGGGGGATGTTATCGTTCAATTCCGGGAACATGGGAGGAGGTGGAGGTGGAAGATGTCCGACTCATTCCCTTCTGTTTACAGATTTTGTTCGCAAATTTCCTTAACTCCACATTGATGGCACCGAGCGGGATGGAAGCAGAAACCGTAATGGGATTTTTCCGTTCGCGAGCAGTAGGTGTAAAGTCCCTTGTTGATTTCCCGTAAACGGTAGGGCAAATCCAGGCTTCTCAGAAACCGGATGGTGGCGGGGCGGTCAAAAGGAACAATCAGCCTGGAGATACCGGTGACTCTCAAAAAATGTTGGTTGGCGGAATCGAATTTGTAGGAATCGCGGGCAAATGCTGCTTCCCGATGTCCCCGAAAATAAAACCGAACACATTGGAGTAAAGGCTAACGATTTCTATCTTCCCTTGTTGGTAAAATATAAGAGAATTATTAATTCTATTTTCCCATTTTTGGACGGTGTCCAAAAATGAAAGGAGAAATCGTTATGAAAAAGTTCAAAGCCCTCCAGGCGAAAAGACAGTTTATTCAAAACAAGCTGATAGTCGGCATTGATCCGGCGAAACGAGGCTTCCAGGCCGTGGTCCTGGACCCCCATGGTGTGTACTCTTACCGACACCGTTTAAATTCGATGCCGACTACCAGGGTTTTCACCGCACCTTATGGCATAAGGTAAAGCAGCGAATCGAGAAGATCAACACCCCAAATCTGGTTTTTGCCGTGGAAACTTCCTGCAATCTATGGCAGCCGCTCTGCTTTTACCTTCACCGGTGCGGCTACCGCGTGGTGCTGGTGAGTCCCCTAATGACCAAACATTCCCGACCATTTCTCAATCATGACTTTTCCCGAACCGATCCGAAAGATGCCCTGCTCATCGCCTTCCAATGCCCGGGATGGGTATTTCGACTTCTGCAAGCGAACCAAAAAAGAAAAGCCGCCTGAACTTTGACCAACTCACTGCCAAATCCTTTTTATCGAAACGGTCTTTGACATCTTTTTTCTTATGATTTGGGCTCGGATATAATCATCAAAGCGCTTTTACGGGCCGGGGAAGCCGGATCGTTGAGCTTTTTTGAAGGTCTTCATTTTAAAAGACGCTTCGCCTAACGGATGAATCGGGCGTCCCGGTCCTCTTGAATCGAATCAGAAAATGAGTAAAAACGAGAAAACGAAAGTAAGCTTTGGTTGGAGGACTCCGGCAAAAGGCATGCTTCCTTCCCCAGGAAACAGGCCCCGAAAGCGCCACCGGTGAACTTTGCCCAAAAACAGGGTGAAAAATACTTCAAATTGACAAATGAGGCTCGAAATTAGGGTGTGTAAAAACTTTTGTGCTTTTGAATAAAGAAGAAATTGGTAAACGGAAGGAGGGCGTAGCCCGACTGGAGTTAACCAATTTCCCACCAAAAAGGGCGAATTCATCACACCTAGGTGAGGCTGTAAATTACTCTTGTGTAATTCAAATCAAAGGTTTCGTTTTTAAATAGCTATATATAGCAATCCAGGAATATATCGCTATCCTGGTTTTTCTATTAAACGATCTTTTAAATTAAGAGACCGAAAAATCTGGTAAGGAACTTCCCACACTTTTTCCTGCCGATTCCACCTCCCTCCAGCATCTTTTACCATCTTTGCCAGGTGGATCTCTCCATACGCAATTCTAATTTTTACTCTTTTGTTATGAGGAATATGATTCGTCTTTCTAAGGTGACTTTTTTCTACGATGATTTCCACTGTTTTTATAATCAAATTATTTTTTTCGTCATAACGTTGCCGAACACATATTAAATTTGAACCATATTTCTCTATCCAGCGCTTACTGCCTGGTGAGCCGGATTTATGGTTCGTAAAATTTTCATGGTTTCTCAATCCAGCGGACTCTTTACCCCAAAGCCACCTTTGTTTAATACATGCGTATAAACCATGGTCGTCCTGACATCTTTATGCCCTAAAAGTTCCTGTACGGTTCGTATGTCGTATCCATTTTCAAGAAGATGGGTGGCAAAACTATGGCGAAATGTATGACATCCAGCATGTTTAACTATGCCCGCTTTTCGAATGGCTACTTTTACCGCCCGCTGGACGCCGGATTCATGAATATGATGACGCCGCCGAATTCCACTCCGGGGATCCTCGGATAAATTCTGTGCCGGAAAGACCCAGAACCATCCCCAGGTTTTGCCGGCCTGAGGATATTTCTTTTCCAGCTTTGTAAAAACAACCGGAAGCTGTTTGGGTCTTTTGGACCAAATTAGTTCCTTTAATTCTCCTAAAGGTTGATGCAAAACATTTTTGAAAAAGAACGATAGAGCACAAAGTGCCTGGTTTTGCGTGGATTCGGCCACATTCCTTTCCAGGGCCAGATAATTGAAAAATTGTACAACGCCTTTTTCGTTGAAGTGTGGCACCGACTGGTTTTTAAGGAAGGAAAGAAACATTTTAATCCAGTACAAATACGATTTCTCTGTTTTATATCCGTAATGTTTCATCCGTAAAATTTCTTGCGCCATCCCCAAATAGGTTTCATCCCTTCCTTGGTAGGAAATTTCTATCGGTGGGTTGGCCGGTTCAATTTTCGGGAGTGAAGGTTTCATCCCTTCCTTGATAGGAAATTTTTACTTTTTCAGGAAGGCCTGTCATATTTATTATTGGGTTTTAGAAAAAGCCTTTATCTTAAAAATAATTATTTTCAGGTTTATTTTATGATAAAATTGAAAATAAAAATTGCAAGCAAATTCTGGGGGAATATGGCATTTTTTGAAGTAATTTTCAGTGGGATTCCGGGGCGGGAGAGAGGTGGAAATCAGGTTG
>JAJRXE010000225.1 GCA_024276455.1 Calditrichota bacterium | reverse complement strand
GAAGAGCAGTTACGGGTGGAGGAATAGGGTTTTACAGCCTGCCACAAATTAAAACCACGCTGGCAGAACACCTTTCTGTGCAGCGCGGTTTGTAATAATAAATTTTTGATTAAAATTATTTTTTCGATAATTTGATTTTTTCCAGCTGTTGTTGAATTAATTTAAAAACCTTGGTTGCGATCCGCAAACACTCTTCCGCTTCTTCCTTACCTGGAAAACCGGAAGGTAAGATGCCAACACTGGAAGGATAGCGGCTATCAATGTAAATGCTGTCTAAGAAATCAATGTCCCTTTCTTCCAAAATCGGACCGGATCGGATTTTATCTTCAATGATGGTGTGTAACCTTTTAATATTGTGAATTTTTGGAACGGTTTGATTTACTTCTTCAAGCAACGCTTTCAATGATTTTTATACACATTGTTGACAATGAAACATGACGATATTCGCCAGGTGCTGTTCTTTTAATAAGATTTCGGCTGCCTGTAAATCTTTTTCGGCTAAAGCTAAGCATTCTCTGGTTGTTTCTTTCATAGTATTCTGAACCCTGTTCGATTAATCTCTTTAAAAAAAGAGCCCCCGGATTTAAGTAAAAGTTTCCATTCATCTTTTGTGTAAACTAAAATGTCCATTGGAATTTTTGATCTGATTTCTCTTAACAGTCGGTTGATTTCCATTCTGTTTTTTAACAGTTCGCGATAATTAGAAGATAAGCCAGTCTTATTCAATACAATGACTAAATCAATATCACTATCACGATGAACCTCTCCTTTAGCATAAGAACCAAAGACGATTACTTTGTCCGGCTGGATTTTTCTTAAAATGTCTTTGATCTCTTTTAGAATTTTTTCATCAATTGGATTCGTGTTTTTCTGAGATTCTTCTATTTTCATGATCTTAAACTCTTTCCTGAGAAAGTTGCGTTCTGGTTATTAATAACATTTCAATATAAAATTTTTTTTCATTAATATCAAAGGGCTTTATTGAGCTCAGGGAGAAAAATTTTTTCCTGTCGGTAAAATGGATTATCTTTTCTGATCGTGCTATTCGGAAAGAAGGAGGTTCTCCCTTTTAATTGATCCTGGTACGGGCGTTTCGGGCAGTTGATTTAACCATGAACCGTTGTCGACCCACTGGACTATTTCCAAAAACATGCTGTTAATGATTTAGTCTTATTAGATCTAGTCGTTCGTCAATTTCGTGCCGCAGTGCGGACACACCTTCCAGTCCGGTTGAATTTCCCTGCCGCAGGAAGGGCATTGAGCATGTAACGCCGCTCCGCAGTAAGGGCAGTAAGCAAAATTTTCCGGTACCTGCTTGCCGCATTTCGGGCAGGAAATCTGATTGATGCTGGTCGGTGGAGCACTGGGGTTCAGGACACCGGAACGGACAATCAGGTAAACAATCAGCCCGATTAGATTTCCGACAAAAACCAGCAAAGCCCAGAGAAGACCGTTCATGCCGCGGCTCTCCGCATCGCGGTAAACCCAGATGATGACCACGATCCAGAGGAATAGCAGGGCCAACGGGAAAAATCGAAACCAAAGAAAGCCGAAATAGCGACCTTGCCATTCCGGGCCAAAATTAAAATGGGTGTGATTGCCCATTTTCGGGAACATGTGGAATGGGCCCAGAAGAAATGGCATAAATTGAAAAATGATTAGAATAATGAGCAATGCAACTAAAAGCATTCCCAGGGATTTATTTTTGGACGTAGCCATGTGAACCTCCTGAAATTAGGTAATGTTTTACTCATTGTTTAACGGAAAATCGGTTCGCAACAATAGCGGACTCAGAATTAGGCTGATTAGGTTCTGCAGAATGATGAGAAAGCCAACCACTACCGGCCAGCTCATTTTCCCGAGTGCCGGCGAATAGTGAAAAATCATTGGTATCCAGAGGACGGTCAGCAGAATCAGACTGAAAGAAACGAACCAGATGCCTTGCGGAATTTCAGATAGATGGTTGAACCGGGAACGGCGCATATTCTTTTTTAACTCCGCTCGACAACGCGCCTGGGTCTTTGCCACCAATTGCTCGTCGGGCGCCGGGGATGGGATTCTCTTCAGGACTTCGCGTAATTGCGCGATTTCCTTCAGGAATGCGGCGCAATCGGCGCATTGGGCGGCGTGTTGACGGACTTCCGGAGTCAGGTGTCCATCGAGAATGTGTCGCCGAGCTTCGGAACATTTCATGACGGTGTTCCCTCTATTTTAATTCTTCTCGAAGTTGCAAAAGAGCCCGATGTTGAAGCGTTTTCACCGTTCCAATGGGTTTCCCCAGCATGCGGCTGATTTCTTCGTATTTGAATCCTTCCATTTCCTTCAACACAAACACAATGCGCAACTTGGGAGGCAGATTGGCGATTGCCTGAGACAGGCTGAGTCGCCAGTCCGGATTGGGATTCCCCGCGGCTGCCCCATGCTCGGAATCGGGATTTAAACGCATGATAGAACGCCATTTTTTCTTTCTGAGCTGGTCGCGGAAGCGATTCATGGCAATGGTAAATATCCAGGCTTTCACGTCGCGTACCAGGGCAATCCGGGAAAGATTGCGGGTTACCCGTAACCAGGTGTCTTGAAACAGATCTTCGGCATCTTCTTTGTTTTGCGTCAGGTGAAAAGCCAGCCGGTAAACATCCCGGTAGTGTGCCTCGAAAATCCGGTTGAAAGTTAATTCGGCAAATTCCTTCTCTTGCCGCTCTTCTTTCCGCAGCCCCATCGATTCACGCGCCCTTTTACAAAATATGATTCATTTAAACAGACGTATGAAAAATAAAATGGTTTTAAAAAATCACCTATTTTTTACTCAGGAACAATATTTAATCCGAAATCGGCTGGTTTCAACCGGTTTTTATTTGCCGTCTTTCGGAATGGAAAAGTTTTATTTGGTGATTTTAGGATCGTCGGGAAACGGGAGCGGATTGTTTCCGTGACTGGCGGGAACAGGCCCATTTTTGGGCGTGTTTTTCTTACGAAGGCGCTTTGCGATTCTTCACGCTCTTTCTCCTTCCACTTTTTCCGGACTGAGCAAGAACCGGATTCGGAATGCATCCCGGAGTCGAAAAACGGAGCGCCTCAATTTAAGCCAATTGTTTGGCGATCCAGTTTCAGCAGGCCAATCGTCATGGCGGTTCCAACCCCCTGGTGCCAGCTGATCCAGAGGTTGTTTTGGCGATCGGCGACGATGCGGGGATGTCGGGCGCTTGTTTCACCGGAGATTAAGACCGGAGCGCTCCAGCGTTTTTCTTGCCGAAAAGTGAGGTAAATTCCCCAGTGCGAATTATTTCCCCGGGGACGTCCGCTGTAAACGACCCAGATCGTTCCCTCTCCGGTTGCGGTGCCGGTAGGCGTCTGATTCAGCAGGGTTTGTTCCGGCAGACTAATCACCTCGCCGATGCTCCAATGCCGTTGTGCTGCGTCGTACACAGAAAATTTGATGGGTTGGGATTTCCCCTGCCAGGTGTTCCAGGCGTCTCCCTCCCAAACCACGTAATTTTTCTTGCCGTCCGTAAATAGGCTGGGATATCCGCCGATTTCCCAGTCTTCCATTTTCTTGGCGGAACGGGTAATCGGTTGCGGAGGGTTGGGAAGCGTGCCACCGAAAACGCCGCAAATTGCCGGGTAATGCTGGTTCCAGACTGCCCGAAGCGCCCCGTCCGGTCCGTAGCACAGGGAGGGCCACCAGGCATTCCGGTAGTTCTTCTCGTAAATGGCACTGTAAAGCGGAATTTCTTTGATTTTTGAGAAAATGTTGTGAGAAATGCGGCGGTAAAACGGAAGGCGGAGATTGGCCATCCAGGCGGACCAGGCCACCGCCAGGTCTCCGTTGGCGGGATCGGAAGCGGCAGCCGGGGTGACCACATCGTACGGTTCACGGGGCGAAACCAGCAGCGCCTCAGAGAGCCGCAGACCGTCGAATTGCCTGGCGTAGAGCCAATAGTAGTGCTCCCGATTATTAAGGTAGAAAATCCAGATTTTACCGTCGGCAACCGCCAGACGGGGGAAGTAACTGTCCGAGCGGTCGTTCTCTATCTTGCGGGTAACGATTCGTCCGTCGGTGGCGATTTCCGCCAGGTGAATGTCTCCGTCTTCTTCCCAGCTAATCCAGATGTTGCCGGACGGATCGGCCAGCAGGTCCGGCAGCCGGCAATTTTTACTTCCAAGGGTGTACAATTCCCCGTGAGGGCTGCGACGATGGGTCACCCGAATGGGAGCCGTCTCCCGGGGCGGCGGCGGGGGCGTTTGCGGGATCTCGCACTTGCCGGCACAAAGCTGCGTTTTGTTCATTTCGCTAAACGCCCTCCCCTCGGAAAATTTCCAGTGGAAGGGGTCGGATTTGTCGAAATGACCGTAAAGGAGGCGAATGGTGGAATCCGGGGTGGTGCGGTAAAAAAGGTAATCCAGATAATGGGACGGCTTGGGGATTTGCTGTCCGTGTTGAACCTGTATTACCAGTACCTTGGAAGGATTAAATGGATTGGGGCAAACGACATGAAATCCCGTTGAGTCGTAATCAAACGCGTAAGAACCGATTCGAATCTGATGATTGACAAAGCGGAAAGGGATATCCTGATTCCTTAAAAAATCTGCGATTTCCCGGAAGGAAAAATCTCCCTGCAGAAAGAGGTGTTTCTTCAAGTCTGCTTCGGTCAACCGGTCCAGGTTTTTGGCGGAAAACGATTTCCACTTTTTTTGCTGTTCCAGACGCCTGGGAGGAATTTGACTACCAGCCGGGTAAACCCACACGGCATCGAAGTGAAAATTCTCGAAAATAAGGCGGGTCGCCATCTGGTAGGAACCGCTCGGGTATTGCCGGGCTTGCTTCCAGCCGAGTAAACGACCCAGGCTATCCACCCGGTCGTAGTTGTGAAATAAGCAGGTTTTCTGATCGCCTTGCCGAAAAGAAAGCACCGTGGGGAAACCGTCCCGATGAAGACGGTGCAGAGAAGGCGGGTAGGTTAGAATGGGAAAGGTCCAGCCGAAATGTTTCTGGAAGGTGTACACATCTGCCTGGGGATTGAATAAATCCATGTGAAAACTTCCGCCGCCTGCCCGGGTGTTGTTGGTCAGGTAGTTCAATTCCGTGTAATATCCGTCAATCAAGCAATAGCCGCAGTTGGAAGTGGAAAACGGTACAATGACGGTGGGTGATTTGCTGTTTAAGTACTCCGCAAGCCGGATGGGATTTCCCCACAAATCTTCAGTTAAAGGAATTTCCCCCGGGGAAATACCGCTTTGGGTGCAGAACAATAGAGATGTTAGCAAGATGGAAAGAACGGCCCATTTTTTCATGGTTTTTCTCCTTCCGGTTAGATTTGCGTTTCAGATCGGTTGACCCGAACACAGCGATCGTCGGGAAGGTGGGAAAAATTCAGAGAACTTGATTTAGTAACTACGGCTTCCGGGGATTCTGTTTTTCTGGTCAGTCGGTTCGGTAATCCGTTTTGCCTCGGAGGAGAAGGCATTCGGTCGCGAAGGGAATTCGGCGGTTCCGGGCCTTCTCGACGTTCTGGACAGATTGAATGTACGTAAATCTGGAAGAAAAGTTTAGAAAAAAACGAGGAATCTGCCAAATTTTTAGTCGCAGATTCCTCGTCGGTGGAAAAAAAGAGAGAGGCCGGGGGACGAAACCGAAGGGCGTTGAATTTCCTGGCGGATCGCCTCCCTCGCCACGAATTAGCTGTTCTCAACGGAGTAGCACCATCTTGCGGATTTGTTTGAAATCGCCCGCCTGAAGGGAGTAGAAGTAAATCCCGCTGCTCGCCCCGGCGGCGTTCCAGACAAGGCGGTACCGTCCGGCCGGTTGCTCCCGGTCCACCAGGGTTGCCACCTTGCGGCCCAGAACATCGTAAATAATCAGCTTGACGTGCACCGCACGGGGCAAATCGTAAGCAATGGTGGTGATCGGATTAAACGGATTGGGGTAGTTGGGCCTCCGGGCAAACTTTCGCGGTAACTCGGTGGCGTGGTTCAGTCCGGAAATGGCCGTCACAGACACCGCGTTTGAGAAATCGCTCTCCTTGAAATCGGTCCGCACGGCGGTGTACATGTAAAAATACACCTTACCGTTTTCAATCCGGGTGTCCTGGTAAGTGGTGTCGGTAATCAAGTTCTCATTAATCTGAATCGTATCCGAGAAAGTCGTATCGTTGATTTGTTCGAATCGGTACATATTGTAGCCTAACAATTCCTCCAGTCCGGGGGAACTCCATTCCAATTCCACATAGCCATCTCGCGCTTCGGCGGTGAAATCCACTGAGGAGGCGCCCATGGCATTAATGACGAACGAGAACCAGTGGTCGTCTGGAATTTTTAGCCCATTTTTACTACGGGCGTCCGCAACGCGCAGGTAATTGATTCCGTCCCCGGTCATGACGGTCACCTGGTATTCTCCCTGCCAGTGGAGGGAATCAACCCAATCCCCGCTAATCCGGTGCTGGGTGTAAGGCTCAGCAACCCCAAAGGTGACTCTTGGCTGGGTTTGAATATCCATTGGGGTGCTGAAAGTTAAATTAAATTGAACCGTTTCGCTCCCGATTGGCGAAGGAGGGGTAATGTCCACCCGATGGAGAAATCCGGGAGCCCGGGGAATCGGTTCGCTTGCCGCCGAATCGGCATTCACCTTCCCCAGATCGAAGTCGTCGTAAAAATCCCAGATCCATTTTGACAGGGAGTCGCTGTCGCTGGTTCCCCAATAATTCCGGATAGCGTTCACATCCAGGGAAGAGAGCCCGGAGAATGGGATGTACTGTTCTATTTCGTAGGGGAAGCCCGCCCGGTGGTTGTGGAGAATGTTGTTGTACCGAATGACCGGTTGCGAGCTGTAGAGGACAATCCCGCCGTAATTATTGACAACGGTGTTGTATTCGAACGTGGATCGGTCCTCGTAGGCAAAGGAAACGGCGCCACCGCGACTTTCGTTGCGGTTTTGCGACAACACGTTGTACCGGATTTGGGCGTTCGAACCGGACACGAACATGCCGCCCCCGCCGTCGGTATCGGCCGAATAATTCCCGACGATGAGGTTATACTCGATGCGCCCGTCGCTGTAATCCACGTAAATGCCTCCGGCTCGGTCGGTGTGGTTCCCGCGCAGCGTATTGTAGCGGGCCAGACCGGAGAAGCTGTGCAGCCGCAGTCCTCCCAATCCGTAGTTACTGGAAATCAGGTTGTATTCCACCCGGGCGCTGGAAGAAACCAACACAATGCCGCCCCAATTGTTGTCGTGGACGTAATTGTGCGCCAGATAAGGGGAGGCGCTTTCTACAAAAATAGCCCCGCCGTCTCCTCCGGGAGGCACCTGTCCGGCGTATTTAATCTCTGCGTATTGAATGGTGGAACCGGACAGGTAATTCCCCGAACTGTCAAACTGGGCATCGACGGCGCTGTCGGTGAATTTGATTCCCTGGTAGCTGCCCGGCGCGGCATTCGGATCGTTGGAAGTAAAAATAATTGGCTCGTTTTCCGTGCCGATGGCCACCAGTTCTCCGTCCACGCGCAGGTAGCGGTCGTTCGCGAACCAAATTTCCGTTCCCGGTTCAATGGTCAAACGAATGCCCTCCGGAACCAGTACGTTGGCCGTGACGATGTAGAGATAATTGCTGGACCAGACCGTGTTTTCCGAAAGTACCCCGCCCACTTCCGTACCTCGTTGAATGGTCAGTTTAAAATTTCCCTCCGTCTGGTAATCGCCCTGGGCGGTAAGATGGTAGTCCAGGTAAACCTCCTGGTTGTTGGGGGTGGTGCTTTTGATTTGCACCAGAAACGGATTGGTGGCGTTGTTGGCGTGGGCATAAGCGCTCAGATTCCCCAATTCAGCCACGGAGTCCAGAATGGTTACAAAGGCGGTATCTTCCAAGGAATGGGGTTTCAGGGTAACCTGAACGTCGTAAGCCGGTCCCCAGGAGTTTTCAAACTCCAGGATTAGCTCCACGGTTTCTCCCGCGTCGGGCTGCCCGTCGCTGTCGCCGCCCGGAAGGGTGTCCAGAACCGTGGTGGAATAGAGTTCCACTCTGGGACTGATGACGGTGCTCAGGGCGTTGAAGGCGTTTACCTGTACACCTTCGTCAAACCCCACGGCGGTGTTAATGATTTGCCCCCGCAGCAATTCGTTGCTCCAGTCCGGGAAGTGCGATCTCAACAGCGCCGCCACTCCGCTGACAATGGGCGCCGCCATGGACGTACCGGCCAGCGGTTTGTAGGAGTGTCGGAGCGGATGAAATTCCGGGAAAGTGCTGAGAATGTTCACTCCCGGAGCGTACACGTTAGCATTCACGCCGTAATTGGAAAAACTGGCGCGGCTTTCCCGGTAAGAGCCAGTCTGGGGATCCAGGCGAACGTCGGTGGCACCGACTCCCAGCACAAAGTGCCAGGAGGCCGGGTAGAAGGAATGCCCGAGATCGTCGTATTCGATGCCATCGTTCCCGGCCGCCGCAATAATAACGGCCTGGGAATAGGCGGTTTCCAGGGCGTCTTTCAAAATGTAGGATTCGGCATAGCCTCCCAGGCTCAGGTTAATGATTTTCGCTCCCTGTTCAACGGCCCAGATAACGCCGTCGGCAATGTTGGAAT
This sequence comes from Calditrichota bacterium, assembly GCA_024276455.1. Taxonomy (GTDB): domain Bacteria; phylum Calditrichota; class Calditrichia; order RBG-13-44-9; family RBG-13-44-9; genus JAJRXE01. Next base: position 12,020 of record JAJRXE010000225.1, on the reverse strand, counting down.
AGGTGCCCATTCCTTTGCTGTTCAGAACTTTCACCGGGAGGATTTTGGCGTGCCAGGCTACCCCGGCAATTCCCCTTTGATTATTGGCAACCGCCGCGGCAATGCCTGCCACGTGGGTGCCATGCCCGTTGTCGTCCATGGCGTCGTCGTCTCCGTTAACAAAATCCCGGCCGGAGGACACCACATTGGCCGCCAGATCCGGGTGCAGGTAATCGACTCCGGTGTCCAGAATCCCGATGATGATCGTGGTGTCGCCGGTTTCAATATCCCAGGCTTCGGGGGCGTCGATGTCGGCATCCGGTAAAAAATACTGCCCGGTGTTATTCAGAGCCCATTGTTGCGAAAAGAGGGAATCGTTGGGAATCACGCAGGCGCGGGCAAGGTAGTTCGGTTCGGCGTATTCCACCTCCGGATGCTGCCGTAGTTTTTGCACCGTTTCCCGTACGTCGATATTTTCGGCAAACTGCAGGCGGTAAATGTTCGCTAATTTTTCTTCTGCCAGCCGGTAAAAGGCGGTGTGTGTCCGGGCCGCTTTTCCCAACACGACCGGCGACAGGTTGAATACCGGACGAGCTTCTTCGATTTGCTGGGGGATTTTTACATCCCGGAGGATGGCGCGAATCTGATTCTCCACCTCGGCGCTCGGTCGTTGACTTCCGGCGGAACCCGGACGGAGTTTAATTAAAACTTCGTTGGCAACGTATTCGATTTTCCCCTCGGAGACGATTTTGTACTGGTTGGTCCAACCGGGCAGCGCCTGTGCCAGCGAGAAAACAATGATGAAGGTTAACATTTTCAGAGTAAAAAGTTTGCGAAACATGTTACAAACTCCTTTGCTTCTTAACAGTGTATTGACAGATTAATTTGAGTGGATTCCGTTCTGACGGCAGGTTAAGCGAGGTGGGGAGTGAATTCCGGAAAACAGAAGAATAAATAACCGAATAACAAAGGTTTTCCGACAGAAAATTGGAAGTAAAAACAACATGTTTCAAAGTCCCAAAAGTTGTTTTGGATGAGAAAATTAATCTAAATAAAATTTTCGGTCGAGGGGAAGAAGAGTTTAGATTTTAGGGTGGAATAAAATTTTGGGCTGGAAAGAAACAATTAACCGGCCGGCTCAGGAAGGGAGCCGCCTCGCCCAACTATTTCAAAAATCCTGGGTTTCCAACTTAAAGAGGCGCTCCTCTTTGCGGGCCGGACTACGGCGGAAAGTTGTCCGCTTTGGAGGGAAAATCCGGGAAGCATTTTTCGGAAGAAAAGCGGATTCGTGGTCATGTTGAGAAGCGAAATGGAATAAGAAGGCCATTTCGGGTTTGAAAAGATTCCCGCGTTTTCACTGTAATGGGGATGCCTTTACCCGGTAGCGGGATTTGCCGTCAGGACTCTTTTTCCGGTCGTTCCCGCTTTTTTCTTTTGGCTTCCTTTTTGGCATTCTTTTTCAGGCTGTGTTGCCTGGCGCGCTTGTTTTTATCTTTTCGCCCACCTTTGTCGCCCATGTTTGCTTACCTCGTAATAATGAAAATTGCCACCGCACATTTAAAAAGGTTACCGTGGAACCGCTTTCCCCGGAGAGAAAGTCGGTTTTTAATTTTGAACTCGTTGCCAAGGGGTGATTTTAGCGGTCGCCGCCGCGCCCGCCGCGTCCCCCGCTGTATTTGCCTTTGTGACTGCCGCCGTAGCCGCCTTTCCCGCTCCCGTATCCGCGTTGACCTCCCGGGTGTCCCCGGCCGCCTCGCCTTTCGCTGCGGGAGCGGGCTTCGTTTACTGTGAGAATTTGTCCGTGAAAATCTTGCTCATTTAATCCCGCAATGGCCGCCCGGGCCTCTTCCGACGACGGCATTTCCACAAAACCAAATCCCCGTGATTCTCCGCTGACTTTATCTCGAATCACGCTGGCAGAATTTACGGTGCCGTAAACTTCAAAGGCATGTTGTAATTCTTCGTCCGTGACCTCTGCGGCCAGATTCCCAACGTAAATGTTCATGAAAACCTCCCTCTCTTCGATAGTGGTGAACAAACAACTGAAAGGCAAATTAAGCTGTTTTTCGGGGAATACCTAATCGTTTCTGGAGATTTTGCTGAAAAACAGGAAGTGCCGGTCGTGGAAAGATGCCGGGAGCAAAAGTGCGGGAAAAGAAGATGCGCAACCCGCCGACCGCCGGGAGAGGGGACATCCTGATTCTATTGGGGTTCGAGAGGTTTACGAAAGTTTGCCGGGTAGTTTTTTCTCTTTCCGTACTGTTCCAGAAAAAGAAAGCCCGCGTTTTCCGCCCATTCCCGCACAGCGGAAAACGGAAGGAAATCCGGGTCTCCGGGCTGTTCGGTGATGGAAGGCAGGCCCCCGGGCTGCAATACCCGAACAATTTCCTGCAGGGCGGTTTGCGGATGGCGCACTTCTCCCAGAACAGCCACCAGAAAAACCACCTCGAAACTGTTCCGGTCGGCAAGGTATCGTACAGAAGAACGGCCACTTTTTGACCCTCCAGATTTAAAATGGCGATTTCCATCGGCGCTGCTTTCGTCAGGGTAACCGGACGTGCCAGATAGTGGCAGTGTCGCCCTGGATGGTGACAAAAAGGCTCTCCGACAGAGCCAGGGCACGACTCGACCACCCGGTTAAAAGTAAAATAAGCAGGACAAGGCGTTGGAATGTGATTTCCATGGTAAGAACTTCCCGGGAATGGTTTGTAAAATAATAACAAGCGAAAAAATTCTCGAAAAAACCAAATCTTCTGGAAAGACGAAGGTTGGAATAAATCAACGAATCGCGTTTAGAAACCCTTTTTACCGGTCTCGATTTCAGTGATTCCGGTTAAAATTTAAGAAACGTATATTTTAAATTCTATCCCAAAGAAGGCGCTGGACAATTTGGGGGAGTCTCCCGGTTTTTAGAACCCGGGCTGGTGAGGGGCGGAAGCGTGACGGATGGGCAAAGGGTGGAAGCGAGGACTGAGCTTCCGGCAGGAAAAACGGGGAGCATCACCCTTTTAATGGAGGGTCTTATCCCGGAAGAATTGCCACACTTCGCTGGTCATTTCAATATCGTGGTTTTGTTTGTTGAAATATTTTTCGAACAAAGCGGAGTAGCGTTCTTTGATGCTGGGAGCGGAATGGCCTCCCCCGGCAATGCGGTACAACACCACCTCGGTGCCTTCCCGACCGTTTGAGTAGGTAAAACGGGTAACGGTGCTCCCATCATCGGGATCCAGATCCGGAGAATGTTTGACCCGGGGAATGGTGTCGGTCTGGTTGAATGCGACCCAGAATTTCACGGAGGCTTCGGTGGAGGAAACCGTTCCATGGTCCGGATTGGGCGGGTTTCCGACGGTTCCTCCCTGGTAGGGCAGGTGGTTGTCGTCGGTGCCGTTCATGAAAAGCACCGAAATCGGTTCGCGGGGCGATCCGCACTCGGAGCTATCCGGCATGGCGGCGGCCACGGCGGCCACGGCGGCAATCCGATCGGACAATTCCACCGCCAGGCGCAGCGCCATGAGTCCGCCGTTGGAAGTGCCGCAAACATACACCCGGTTGGAATCCACCTGGTAAGTGCGCGAAAGAACCTCAATTAAGGTGGAAATAAAATGGACGTCGTCGGCGGTGGAGCTGACCCGGCAATTGGCGCGGCAATCGTTCCAGGTTGGTTTTCCGTAAGCGCCGTTTAGACCTTCCGGGTAAACCACCAGAAATTTTTCCTTATCGGCCAGTGGCATCCACAGCTTGTAAGGTGTTTTGTAACCGCTGGCGCCGGTCAGGTCTTCGATGTACACTCCACCGCCGTGAAGTTCAAACACCAGCGGCAAAGGAGTGTCACCTCTTTCTGCCGGAAGGTAGATGGCGTACCTTCGAGCCACACCGTCGACAATAATCTGGCGAGTGAATAGCCCCTGCTCCGCATATTTTTCGACACTGGTGGCCTTGTGGCACATCAGGATAACAAGCCCCAGAAACAAAGGCAAAAAGAAAAAGGTGGTACGGGAAAAGCCTGTTTTAAGACGGAAATAGTTCATTAGAAAAAATATTTGTTAGTAAACGCGAAAGCAACCGTTTTTCCGGGTCGTTCGTTTTAACGCAAAAAAACGGGAGCAAAGTTGGTTCGCAAACGGAGCGTTGACTCGGAATTCAGCTTGCCCAAAATCACAGAAGGAACCGCCAATATTCGGGAAAATTCGCCCCGATTAGGGGAAGGTCTTTTTTCCGGTGGAGTAGCCGGTTTTAAGTGAATTTTCTTCCGGGTGTCCCGTTTACCTTAAGCATTTTATTTCTTGCCCTTGCCCTGAAGCGGGGCTTCCCCTAAATCGCAACTTACCATACGCCTTTTTCCTTAAAAAATGGTTTGTAGCGCATGTCCTCGGTTAAAATATGATGGGTTAACCAGTCTTTTAGATAAGAGACAATCTCCTCTGGAATTGACTTTTTGTGAACCATCGTGTCCATGCAAAAAGCAACCGTCTTTTTTCGAAACACCTTGTGCATGGCTTTGTGGGCTTCATATTCCGGATAACCGTGCTCTTTTAACAAATTTTCTTCGGTGTTGAAATGGAAATTCGCGTATTCGGTCATCTTATTCAGCACCTCGGAAACCACTTCCGAATCGACCGTAATGTTTTGCATCTCAATCATTTTGTTAATCATGTCAATCAGCACCTTGTGCTGCTCATCCAGCTTGCGAACTCCCACGCTAAATCCTTCATTCCATTCAATCTTCTCCACGACCTCTCCTAAGATTTTAATTTCCCCAATATTATTAATTTTTTGATCATTATTTTCGAACCGCAATTTCATCATATTATCGTAAAAAAGAAGGGGAGCTTGAATGAATCAGTCAGGGTACAGGATTTATGTTTCATCCCTTCGCTTCTGGTTAATCAATAGAACAATCCTCGGACGCTGGTATTTCGGGACAACAGATGATCGTTTCACCAAAAGGAGATTGGTTTTTGCTAAAGCGCATTAGTGAGGCCAGTGTTGGGAAAAATATTTGGTGGCTGCTCAGGCGGGTTCCCACCACGGTACCAGAATCTCCAGCAGTCTTTTGCGAGCCTGGCCCCGTTCTTCCTGCAACCGCATGGAGTTACCCACCACCGATAAGCTGCTCGCCAGCATGGCCACCGCAGCAAACAGGGGATTTAGTAACCCCATGGTGGCCAGAACCAGCCCCACACTGTTGTACAGAAACGCCCACACCAGATTTTGCCCGATCACATTAATGGTGCGCCGGGAGATGTCGATCACTTTGGGAACCAGCCGGGGATCATCGCGCAGCAGAGTCACTGCCGAAGAGGCCAGGGCGATTTCCGTCCCGCTACCCATGGCCATACCGATGTCCGCCTGTGCCAGCGCCGGGGCATCGTTCACCCCATCGCCCACCATGGCCACCACGGCACCATCTTGCTGCAAGCGGCGAATAACGGTAATTTTGTCCTGCGGCAACACACCGGCGGCGTAGTGAGGAATGCCGGCCAGCTCGGCAATTACAGCGGTGGTCTGCGGCGAATCGCCGGACAGCAAGCGCACCGGAATGCCGGCCCGGTGCAGATCGGCCACCGTTTCCCGTACGCCCGCTTTCAGGGAATCACCAAACGACAGATGCCCGGCTGTGGGAATTCCCTGCACGCCGAAGTACACCACTGTGCGTCCCTGCGCCTCTTCTTCGGCAGCCAATACCTGCTGGCTGGCAGTGATCTCGAATCCGTGCTCTTCCACAAAGGCCTGATTCCCAATGATTACTTCCCGCTCGCCGGAGGAAAAGTGCGGATGACGAATCTTCCCTGCAACACCACGCCCCTGTACTGTTTTCACTTCCGCCGCTTCGTACAACGGAATGTCCTTTTGCTGGCTGGCCCGAACCACCGCCCCTGCCAGAGGATGGTTGGAGTACTGCTCCACTGATGCCACCAGGCTCAGCACTTCTTCGGGAGGATAATCGGGGAAGTAAATTTGCTGCAGGGTGAATTTCCCTTCCGTGAGGGTGCCGGTTTTGTCGAACACCACGGTGGTAACTTTGCGGGCTAACTGGAACGCTTCCCCCTCGCGGACCAGAATGCCCTGTTTGGCGGCAAAGCCCACTCCGGCGGCAATGGCCAGAGGCGTGGCCAGTCCCAATGCGCAGGGACAGGCAATCACCAGAATGGTAATGCCTCGTAGCAAGGCGGCTTCCAGTCCACTGCTGTTGGCCAGCATGATTCCTACCACCACCGTCGCCAGTAGCAAAACAAAGGGGATGAATACCCGGGCAATCCGATCCACCAGCCTCTCCAGCGGCGATTTCTGCGACAGGGCGCCTTCCACCAGGCGAATAATGTGGGCAAACACCGTGTCGTCGCCCACGCGCAACGCCTCCACTTCCAGGCTGCCCTGCAGATTAATGGTGGAACCGGTCACCGGATCGCCGGGCTTTTTCTCCACCGGGCGAGATTCGCCGGTCAGCAGCGATTCGTCCACCGTAGCCCTACCGGCCACCACCCGACCGTCGGTGGCAATTTTTTCGCCCTCCTGCACCACAAACCGATCGCCCACCTGCAGTTGTTGCACCGACACCAGCCGGGTGCCACTGGCGGTTTTTATGCGCACCTTGCGGGGCAGCATCCGGTAGAGCCGAAAAATTCCCCGGGTGGCTTTGTGTTTGGCGGACACCTCGATGTATTTGCCCAACAACAACAGCGCCACCAGACTGACGGCGGTATCGAAATAAAAATGGTCGTACCCCCGAATGAGGGCGTACACGCTGAAAAAAAATGCCGCAAAAATGCTGATGGAAAACAGCACTTCCATGGTGGGTGCCCGGACCTGCACACTGCGGAACGCTTTCTGGTGAATGGGAGCTCCACACCAGAATACTGCCGGAAGAGTGAGAATGAGCAGCAGCGGGGGAATCAGTTGCTGCATGTCGGCCGCCAGTTTCTGGAAATATCCCACGTACAGTACGTAACTGAAGGACATCACGTTCATCATTAAAAACAGTGCCACGCCCATGCGCAATAGCAGGCTGGTGCGCTCTTCGGCCTGAGCGCTGGATGCGCTTTCCCGGGAAGACGTTTTGTAGCCCAACCTGTGAATGGTGTCGGTAATCTGGTGGGCGGAAATCTGCTCCGGCTGGTAGTAAATTTTGGCCGTATCGGAAGCGTAAATAACCCGGGTGTGCGCCACTCCGGGCTGCGAACTCACCACCTTTTCAATCAGCCAGGAACACGCCGAACACCACATGCCGTCCACGTGGACGGAGAGCTCCTGATAATTTTTCAGCTCTTCGGGAGACGGCTCTGCTGAAGGAGCGTCCTCTTCCTGCGGCTGACCAATCAATCCCAGCCGCAAGCTGGTCTGGTACAGTTCAGAATTTTTGTAATCGCCCTGCAGCAGCCCGCTGTCGTGCAAAATCAGAAACACCTGCCGGCAGCCGGCGCAACAGAAATACCGATCGGTTCCGTCCACATTGGCGGTAAAGGTACGACCGGTCAGCCGCAAATCGCACAAATCGCAGGTGGCAGGCGCTTCCCGGGAAGGAGCCGCCTGCGTGGAAATGCCGGAGGGAGAATCGCTCATTGCTTCTCTTCCATTATCACACCGTTATGGTAAGTCACCGTACGCACGGGGGTGAAACTGGCCACAATAATCACCAGAACTAAAATGGCAAGGAATAACACAATGGTAGCGTACATGATTTTTTTCATTTCGAACCTCCGGTTTCATTCAGGGGAGGTAATCCCCTTACGGTTGCAAAGGTAATTTTCCTCCCTGTGAGGAAAGCTGAAACGGTTCTTCTTCGGGCATGAAGAACACAATTTCGGTTTTTGCCCGAATATTGGGGTGGGTTACGTCCACCGCCTGCAGGTGTAACCGGTTGGGCCCGGGATGCAATTGGGGACTGTTCGCCGCAATGGACAGTTTCAGGGTTTGCACTTCCCGGGACTTCAGAGTGATGGGATTCCGTTCCAGCAGCAGACGGCATCCCTCCACGTGGCCGAAGGGAGCGGCGCATTCCAGACGGAAAGTGCGTTCCTCCAGGCTCCGGTTGGAAATGCGCAGAAAGTAATCGTTGATCACCGCCCCGTTTTCCTGACGATACAACGTGGAGCGGTCGCCGGTGGCGCTGATGGAAATGGGCTGCCGGTTGTGAATGAGCGCTACCAGCCCCAGCGTGTACACGCCAATCAACGCCAACATCACCCGGCGTTTGCCATCCACCAATCCGATTTTTTCCCACCATTTTTCCTTGCGTTGCGTCTCGCCCCAGGAAAACGTAATCAGCGTGGATTTGTTTAATCGTTCCAGCACCGCCGTGCAGGCGTCCACACAATCGCCGCAGTGGGTGCATTCGGTCTGGTACGGTGAGGTGCGAATGTCAATGCCCATCATGCATATGCGCACGCACGCCTGGCAGTCGATGCACTCCTCGGCCCGCTCGGTGTGGTAGCGCACGATCTGGCTGCGGCTGTCGGTCACCACCACCTGCATCATGCCGTAGGGACACACTCTGGTGCAGAATTTCTCCCGCCAGAACATGATGTCGATAAACACCAGCACGGCAATGGCAACGATAATGCCCAGCGTCACGCTGCCCAACTGCCCCTGCCAGATGTCGTTCAACATGCGGTAGGGATCCACAAAATAAGCTACCAGATTAAATCCAATGATCAGCGCTAATCCGGCCGCCGCCAGCGACAGCAGCGTGTACATCACGCCGTGCCGGGCGGTGAATCGTTTTCGGCGGGGAACCTTCAGCCAGCGCTGCAGCCGATTTTCCAGCCAGTAGATCAGCTCGTTGAGCACCGTCTGGGGGCACATCCACCCGCACCATACCCGCCCGTACACCATGGAGAAAAACACAATCAACCACATGACCAGCATCACCACCAGAAACAGCAGGTAGAATTCGTCCACCCACAGCACGCTGTGGAAGAAATAAAAACGCAGGGTGGGGATATCCAGCCGCAGAATATTGAGAAATGGCAGAACGATGATGACAATGGTGCTGAGGATCTGCACCAGGCGCCGTTTCGAGCGATAGGTTTTAAAGACAGCCATGTTTACATCCGTTTTCTAAAAGCGTTTATTTCCTGTTCGGACGCGTGGTAAAAACCGGGCGAGCGCCGGGAAGGCTCCCGGAACTCGCCGTCGATTACTTCCCGTGAGCCGATCGGGGTTACCGGGTGTTACTGATTTCGGTGCGAATTTTTTCCTGCTGTAGGTCGTAATCCGATTTCCAGTTCCAGAACGTCAGCAGATAGTAGATGCAGAAAATAATAATCACCACATAGGAGATTTTCAGGAACCAGCCCGGACCCCGTTCATGATTCTGAGGGATCAGTTCATCCGTATCTTCCGGAAAATCGGCCTGCTGTTTTAAGGTATCCTGACTCATTCTCCGACCTCCTGTGTTTGGGTGGTGGTTTCTTCCGGAGAAGGGACGCCCTGCATTTTTTTGATGAGCGCCACACCTTCTTCCCGCCATTTAATATTGGTGCCTAACTTCTGCAAATAGGCCACCAGCGCAATGGCTTCTTCCGTGGGGCGGCCATTTTTATCGAACAGCCAGGTGTAGGCCGGCATAATGGAACCCGGCGACGTACTGCGGGGATCCCGCAGGTGATTGATGTGCCAGCTATTGTCGTACTTGCCACCCACCCGCGCCAGATCGGGTCCGGTGCGGCGGGTGCCTAACAGATGCGGTTTATCGTACACATATTCGCCGGGCTGAGAAGGCGGTGCCTGCACCAGGGCGCGAATCCCGAACCGTTTAAACGTCTCCTCTTCGCCCATGCCGTATCGTTTGGTCTCTACCAGCAAATTACGCACCTGCTGGGTGTGGCAATACCAGCACCCTTCCCGCTGATACACCTGTTTCCCCTTTAACTCCAGTTTCGTGTATGGCCTGGCATCTTTGGTGGGCGTATAAAGCGACTCGTCCATTAAAGGAACAATCATAGTAAAATAGGTGCCAAGCAGGGCCAACAAAACAACAAAGATGACCAGCACGACGACTTTGGTTTCGACAATTTTCATGGTTATTGCTCCTTTCTAATTTATGCAACCGCCGCTTTAACTTCCGGGGCTTCGGCGCGCACCGTTTTGTAAATATTGTAGGCAAATATGAATTGCCCTGTGAGCATTAAGATACCGGAGAACAGCCGGACCACGTAATAGGGTTTCATAGCGCGCACGGTATCCAGAAAGGCAATGGTGTGATCCATCCACTGCAGCCCTTGCAGAAAACCGCCTACCCACAGACTAATGGAGAAGCCCAGAAATCCGACAAACGACAGCCAGAAGTGCCATTCCGCCAATCGGTCGGAAAAAATGGGACGCTTAACGATATTGGGCAGGGCATAGTAGATTCCGGCAATGGCAAAGAAAGAGAATCCGCCGAACACCGCCATGTGGGCGTGCCCCACAATCCAGTCCGTTTTACTGATGATCTGATTCACGCTGCGCAGCGAATGCATGGGACCCTGCAAACAGGTGAGCAGGTAGAACACCGTACCGGAAAGCAGGAATTTCACCACGTAGTTTCCCTGTACCCATTTTCCTTTCAGCGTCCCGAAGAAATTGGCAATTACCGTCCACACTGGAATGAGCAGCGAGATGCTGAACAGAATGGCCACCGTTTGCAGCCAGGTGGGAATGGGGCCAAAAATGATGTGGTGAGCACCGGTCCAGATGTACAGAAAGGCGATGGTCCAGAAACCAATCAGAGAGAGCTTGTGGCTGTACAACGGATTTTTGGTGGATTTGGGAATGAAGTAGTAGGCCAGCGCTACCCCCATGGGCGTGAAAATCAGTCCCACGGCGTTGTGCCCAAACCACCAGTTCACGTTAGCGTCGTTTACCCCGGAGTACACCGGCAGGTTGCCCACAATCCACAACAGCGCCGTCCACAGCAGGGTACCCATGATGTACCACAGGCTCACGTACATCTGCTCGTGTTTGCGTTTGGCAATGGTAGCGAAAATGTTCACCGCAAACATCACCCAGGCAATGGTCACCAGAATGTCCAGCACCATGCTCAGTTCCAGATACTCCCGTGCCTGCGTAATTCCCATGCCAAAGGTAACCACCGCCCCCAGAATGACAATTACCCAGATCGCCAGCGTGGCCATCCCCAATTTCTCGCTGAACAGTTTAGTACCGCACAACCGGGGAACCACGTAATACGCCAATCCCATATTGGCGGCCAGCAGCCAGCCGAACAGCACCCCATTGGTGTGCATGGGGCGAATCCGGCCGAAACTCAGCGAGGCAATTCCGCCCAGAAACTCCGGATAGACGAACTTGATGGCCATAATAAACCCGATCGAGATCGTCACCAGAAAGAACGTGATTGAGGTGTAAATGAACCACCGGGCGCTGGTATCTTCATGTTGCACCATATTCAATACCTCCTCGGTTAATTAATTGTTTTATCTGTAAGTGGTTGATTATTTTCAAAAAAGCGCTTTCCGATTATTGGGTAGCACTGTACACATCCACTTCTTTGTCGCGCTCTTCGTTGGCACGCTGGCGCAAATAGTTAATAATGTGCCAGCGCTGCTCGTCGGTAAATACCCCGATCCACGGTAGCATGGAAGTGCCGGGCACCCCGTTGGTAATAGAATCATACAACCGGGCATCGCTCATGTAATCGATGAACGGTTTTTCGCCCCACGATTTGACCACCACCAGATTGCGAGGTGCGGGAATCAGATTGGGTGCCAGCTTGCCCTGACCACCTCCCCGGGCGCCGTGGCAATTGGCGCAGTAATTCAGGTACAGGGTTTTGCCGATGCTCGCCGATTCGTCCGTGAGGGGAATGGGATTTTTGGTCTCCGCCCGCACCGGCTGGTAATCGATGGAATTTGGCAAATCCAGCGTGTCGTCGGCAGTGAGGGAGCGGATGTAATTGATTACATGCCAGCGCTTTTCCGGCTTCAGCATCAGGTCGAAAGCCGGCATAGAGGTGCCCCGTACCCCGCCGCTAATCGAACTGTACATGCGGGCATCGGACAGGTACTTCACGAACGGGGCATTGCGAAGATTCTGCGGCCGGG
>JAJRXE010000224.1 GCA_024276455.1 Calditrichota bacterium | reverse complement strand
TTCCACCTTGCGCCGTTCCATCACTTTCAACAGATTGCCTGCTTTGTCGTAGAATTCCACCTTCACGGGATAGTAGTTGTCCTTGCGCAGCCACATTTTCAGCTTGCCGTAGTCTTTTTTCACCCCCGGTTTGGGAGTCAGCTCCAGCACCCAGAACTGCTCAGTCTCTTCCAGCAATCTGGCGTTGAATTCTTTGGCGTATTTGAAGGAGCTCAAATCGTCGTAGGTGAAATCCGTCCCGGCGAATTTGGTGTTTTTCACGTGGGAGGCAATGCGCCGCACCTTGTGGAAAGCGGGCATGTACAGGTACTGCACGTCGCCCGGCAGACTCAGGAAAGCGATGCCTTTCTGGTCGGCCGGCGCGGTGAAGCGCATGATTCGTTTTTCTTCCTTCTTCTGCAGGAATTCCGCCACGCGGTGTTTTTCGTTGCCGTTTTTATCGATGAGCACCATTTTCAGGATCGCTTTTTCGTCGTTGGGTGCGTTGAGCACCGAATCGGCCCGGGCCAGCAGTTTCTGGGCATCCTGGGCCAGAGCTTGAGACAGCAGAGCAATCATCAGCAGCATGATGAGTGTGAATCGTTTCATGGGATCCCTCCTTTTTTAATCACGAATTTCACGAATTACACGAAAATAACATCTATGATTTTTAGCCCGCTAAATAAACGAAAAAACGCGAAAAAAATGAATCATTTAGAAAAACGTTATTATATCAAAAATCGAAAATCGAAAATCAGTCTTATATACCACGTATGTCCCTATGCCACTATTTCCCTTATGTCCCTATGTCCCTTTTATCCACTTTTTTCACTATTTCCCTTTCATATTATTTACTCTTCGCGCCATATCGTCTTTGCGGTTTAAAACATTTTTTTCAAAGGTCTTCCTTTTTATTTTAGTCATTTCTCTTTTTTCCCGTTTTTCGCGTGTTTCCTGTCCGGCTGGCCAGACGGGCGCGGGCTCATATTTTTCCCCACCAGGCGGATGCCGGTCAGCAGCATCACCGCCGGCAGGAAGGTGATGGCGCCCGCTGCGCTGAAAATCATGGTGGTGGCAGTTAACCAGCCGAAGTGGCGCAGCGGTACCAGCCGGGCAAACAGCAGCACGATGAATCCCAGCGCCACCGAAGCGGCATTGATCAGAATGGCTCGACCGGTGGTGCGCAGGGTGACGTCCAGCGCTTCCACCCGATCGCGTCCGGCGCGCAATTCTTCTTTAAACCGATTGCTAAAATGAATGGAATAGTCGATACCGATACCGATGGCGATACTGGCAATCATCATGGTGGCGTTGTCCAGTCCCACATTCAGGTAAGCCATCAGGGCAAAGTTGAGCAACACCGTCAGCGCAATGGGCGAGACGGCCAGCAGTCCGCCACCCACCGAGCGCAACTGAATTATCAAAATGATAGTTACCAGCACGAAGGCGATGGCCAGACTCTGCACCTGGCTTCGCACCAGACTCTCGTCCAGCCGGGTGAAGATGGTGGGCATGCCGGTCTGGAGGTAATGCACCGTCACCGTGTCTCCCTGCAGGTCAAGCTGCCGGGCAACTTTCGTCGGAAGCGCCACCTGGTGTTCGTTCAGACGCCACAGGTCGTCCCGCACATCGTCCCGAAAATCGGACTGTCCGCGCAGGGAATCCGGCCACAGCGCCAGCACCCGCTCCACTCCGGCCTGGATTTTCTGGTGCTGGTAAAAATCGCGCAAAATCACCCGCAGGGAATAGGCCGTTTCCTGAATCGCTTCCCGATCCTGCCGCTGTTCCGCGGAGAGATTGCGGCGCAGGATGCGCTCCAGTTCCGCTTCGGAGGGCAGCATACCGCGCTGGAGCGCCTGCACGGTGGCGGAGACGATCCGCTCCACCCGCCGATCGCTCTCAATCTCGATCTCCGATTCATCCCGGAAGAACGCAATCAGCCGACGGCGCAGGCTGTCCAGCACCGGCCGGGAGAAGCTCACCCGCTTCATAGACCAGAGCTGCGCCACCGCCCCGGCCAGCGCGGTGCTGTCCGGCAGCGGCAGGTGGTAATGCCGGGCATCCAGCAGAATGTCCCGCACCATCTCTCCGGTCAGATAGCGGCGCACCTCCGGTTGCTGCAGTTGCACCCCTTTCACCACCACCAGACTGGAATCCATCTGCTGATGCAGGATGGCATTAATCCGATTCACCGCTCTCAGAATCTCACCGGTGTCCCAGCTGGCCAGAGTGGCCTGCACAATGCCTTCCGTGGCGTCGGGATTCACCAGTTGCTCCATGATGTTCTCACTTTCGATGAAGAACCACAGGTTGGCTACGCCCTCCCGGGTCTCCGGCACGGTGTAGTGGCCGTTCATCACCCGGTTCATCTCGCAAATCAAATCCGCCACGCTCTGCGGCTTGCTCACGTCCGGCACGTTGCGCAGGTACTTCTCCAGCCGCCGCATCTCCTTCAGCACAAAGGGATTCTTCAAATCGCCCTGCACCACAATCTGCACCTGGTAGGAGCCGCCGAAATTCTTCTCCATCATGTTTTCGGCAATGCGGATGTCCGTGTCCTCCGGGAAATACTCCAGCATGTTTACTTCCCGGTGAAGTCGGGGAAGCCCCACCAGTGCAAAAATGATAATGACCACCGAACCACCCACAATGAGCCGTTCCCGCCGCAGCACAAAGGCCGCTAGCCGGTCCATCAGGTGCACCACAAAGTGCGATTCCTTCCCTTCCGCGCTACGCCGGATGCGTGGCGGTTTCAGATAGGAGAGTACGGCGGGCAGAAAGGTGATGGACACCACCAGTGCAAACAGCACTCCGATACCGGTAAAGATGCCGAAATGGGTGACCGAGGTGAGGTAAGACCCCACGAAGGAGAAGAATCCGATCAGCGTGGTGAGTCCTGCCAGAATAATGGGCACTCCCACTTCCGCCAGGGCATCGCGGATGCAGCGGGACATCTCCCGGCAGTGTAGCACTTCCTCCTTGTAGCGGGCAATCATGTGAATCCCGTAGGCCGAGCCCACCGCAATGAGCACCACCGGCATGATGTTGGAAATGATGGAAAGCTCCACTCCGGCCATCACCATCAGTCCCATGGCCCAGGTGGTGCTAATGAGCACGGTTACCAGCGGTAGCACCACCCCGCGCACGGTACGAAAGCTGAAATAGAGCACCAGCAGCAGCACCAGCACCACTACCGGCACCAGCCGGAACATGTCCCGCAGAATGATGTTGTTGATTTCAATCATCTGCATGGGAAGCCCGGAGAAGTAGAGGCGGTAGTTGCTGGCTTCGGCGCGGGCAATGCGCTGAATCTCCTGCGCCACCGCCTGTTTGTCCGCCTGCTGCTGAATCCGGGCGATGATGATGGTGATGCGGCCGTCCGGGGAAACGATGCGTCCGTTGTACATGTCTTTGGAAAGGGTGTATTCCCGGATGCGCCGCAGTTCCGACGGGTCTTCCGGAATATTGTTTTTGTCAATCAGGCGCCCCACTTCCAGCCCGCCTTCCACCCCGCGGATGTCCAGGATGTCCGTCAGGCTGGTGACCGACGCCACGCCGGGCACCTGTTTGATTTTCTCGGTGAGTCGGTTGATGGTTTGCAGGGTGGCATACTGGAACACATCATCCGCTTCCAGTCCCACCATCGCCATGGCCGTACCGGCGTACTCCTCCCCCACGCGATTGAACAACTGTACCGCCGGATCGTCCGGCTTCAGATAGGACAGTAAATCGCTGTTGACCCGCGCAAAGCGAAGCTGGTAGGCAAAGAAGAGGGTGAGTACAATAGTGAGACCAATGATGCTTCGGCGATATTTCAGCACCAGATAGGCAAAACGCTGCATGCAAACCTCCTGTCGTTTCGAATCTTTCCGTTCTCCGTTCGAACTTCTGGTAAAATTTTTTTCTCCCCACAAATGACACGAATGAACACGAATGGGAAATTTCTTAATTTAAAAATTGAAAAATTAGAAAATTTGAAAATTGTAAAGTTTTGAAAAATTAACCACCCGGATAGGGAGAAAAAATCAAATATCGAAAGTCAAAAATCGAATAGTCTTTTATGTCCGCTACGCTCCCTATGCCTTTATGCCCGTATGTCCCTTTTACCCTTTTCGTCCTCCCGCTGTATCTTCACCTCCCAAACCTTTCAATCTTTTAATCTTCTAATTTTCCAATTTTCCGATCTTCCAATTTACTTATCTTCCAATCATTACTTCATTCGTGTCAATTCGTGTAATTCGTGGTAAACAACCCCACCTGGAATCACCCGCGTTTTTCGATGCCGCGGAAGAGGATATTCAGCAGGCTGTCCACATTCCGTTCGATGGTCTCCATGGGCACGTTGAGGGTCCAGTGAAACTCCAGCCCCTTCAGCGCCGCCAGAATCACCTCCGCGGTCAGCTCCGTGTTGGCAATCTCGAATTCCCCGCTGTCCACCCCTTCCTGCAAGATGGAACGAATCAACTCTTTCTCGAAGCGATTGTACTCTTCCCGCGCCTTTTCAATAAACGCGTACTGCTCCAGATACTCATCCCGAAAGGCGGTGTAATAGTTGGCCAGCTCCTTCAGGGCTGCCACCCGGGTCAGCACATAGGTGCGGATTTTGCGCTGCGGGGTGGTTTCCCGCTCCACCGCCGCCACAATTTTAGCGCGCAGCTCCCGCCCCTCCTTATTAATCACTTCCTGGTAAATGGCCTCTTTACTCTTGAAGTAGTAGTAAATGCTGGCTTTACCCATGCGCGCCCGCCGGGCGATGTCCTCAATGGTGGTCTTGGCCAGTCCAAAGCGGGTAAACAGGTTCTGCGCTACTTTCAGAATCACTTCCTTGCGATTCAGTTTATCGGCGAATTCCATATTCAATCTCCAACTTTTCGAACAAATCGTTCTTTTGTTCGAAAGATAATTGATTAGATCGTCCTTTGCAACAATTTTTTACATTTGAAACAACTTTTCTCTACTTATCCTGAGCAGGTGTGCATTTCACCTTTTTTTATTCAACACCACAATCGTCTCATCGTCGAAACGGGGCGTGCCCTGGTAAAAATCTTCCAGGTCCTTTTTCACACATTGAATGAGCTCGTCTGGCGGCAAATGTCCGCATTTTTTTAACCGCTCCTGGAATTGTTCTTCTCCATAAATCATTCCCTGTCCTCCCGGATTCTTTGCCGCCTCGGTAAAGCCATCGGTGTAGAGTATGAGCGTATCACCGGGATTCATTTTCACTTTCTTCCGCTCCAGATTTTGTTTGAAAATGGTTTCGTTGCGGGTCATTCCCAGCGCCATTCCCCTGGATTTAATCTCTTGCAAAACAAACCCGGAAGTCGATTTTAACAAAATCGGGAGATTGTGTCCGGCGCGCACGAATTCAAAGGTATTCCTGGAAACATTCAAAATGCCCAGAATGGCGGTGACGAAAATGTTCGGATCCAGAATGTTCCGAACCAGGTATTCATTCAAACGCATGGTCAGTTCCAGCAGATCGGTGGTAAAGGTGGTGGAATAGCGAAGCAGGCTGATTAACTGGGCCATGTAAAAAGCCGCCGACATCCCTTTTCCTGACACATCCCCAATGGCAACGAGAAAACGATGTTTTCCCAGAGGAAAGACATCATAGAAATCGCCTCCCACCTCATTGGCGGTGGTCAGATCCGCCCCGATCAAATAGTTCGGAATCTCCGGCAATTTCTCTGGCAACATCTTTAATTGGACTTCGTGGGCAATCCGCAATTCCTGATTCAGCCGTTCTTTTTCCCGGGCTTCTTTCATAAAGCGTTTTAGTTCGTCGGACATGCGATTGAAATGGGCGGCAAATTCACTAAACTCATCATTCCCGGAAATCTGCACCCGGTAATCCAGATTCCCCCCGGTAATGGCCTGTACCCCCTTGCGAAGTTGAGCGAACTTTTCCACGATTAATTGGTTGATTTGCTGGCCGAAACGCGCCATGCGCCGAATGAGGAGGGAATTTAAGAAGAAAAAGAATAAAATCAGGACTAATAAAATCTGGGTCATGAAATTCCACTTGAAAAGCTCGCCGATATTGTAAAAAATATCGAGAGTAAAATACTCATCCTTTTTACCGGTGGGTAAAAATATTCGCCCCACCACCACCGGAATCATCCGGAACCCTTTCCGGGAAAGGAACCCGGCATATTGGGCTCCATTCGCCGAACTGGAAACCACCAGTTTCGAGTGGGAAGAGCGGGTCAGAAAGGGATTGACGATTCCCAGGGGATTAATTCGAAAGGGCTCCGCCTGCCAGAATCTTAACCGGTACAAATAAGCCATAATGGTATTGGGTTTGTAGCGGTAAGCCACAATCCCGCTTCCCAACATG